>DATIYJ010000059.1 GCA_035517655.1 Nitrospiria bacterium
GAGCTGCCATGGTCTGGCAATGAGGAATCCCAAGCCACCTTACCATTGATCAAAACCTCCTTCATCGGAGGATTTATACGAAGGATGTACTCAACAGCTTCGGCAAGTTCATTGCTTGTGGACCTGTTAAACGATTGGTGAATTCTATTTGCGAATTCGGTCCAGTCGGGCCTTATTTGATTTTGGTCACCTTGTGCAAATCCCGCGTGTTTCAACGCATACTCAAATCGAGCGAACACCAGAAAAAATTTAAGCAGTAAATCTTTGTCCACACGGACTTCACTTAAATTTTGCATGATGGCGGCTTAGCTCCACTGATCGCGTAGAAATAGCCGAGGGACGGTGATTATTAGGGCCAGAGTACTTTTCTCATCTCAGGGTAGTTCCCCACTCTCCCGAAGATTTTAGAGTGACATGGCAAAAACAGAAATTTGCAGGAGGTAGGGTGAAAGTTGTTCCGGAAATTCTCATCCCTGCAATGCATACGGCGGCCTCGCGGCGGTGCCTGGATCAAATTAAGATTATGCAGTCACTTGGCAGGACAGATGGGCGGAGTATACTAAAAACGCCTTAAAAGGACAAGCATGTACGGGGGCCTATCTTAGAAATTCCGGGCGAACACAGGGGGTTCGCCCCTACGAAACCACCCTCCCGGCCCCTATATATATAATGATGCAGACTCAATATATTCGTCCTTTTGATCGATTATTTCACCCCGTCTTTCCCTGAAAAATATCCGGCACGGTGGTTTTCTATTGAACCCAAATGCGCCGTTTCGGTTTAGAAATTGGTTTAATCAACTGATTAAGGTGTATAGTGGAGGGTGAGGCCGAGCGTGAACGCGACAGCCGGCGGGATCATGAGCGTGGCGTCCCGTCCATTGAAACCCAACGATCCGGGAGGCGACAGATGAAAATTACGGCCATGCTTCTGGCCAATGCGGCCAACAGTACGGGCGACGGAAGGATCAACCTGCTCGGCGCGGGGTTTGATCAATGGCCCCGGAAGCAGTTTCCGTCGAAAGCCGAAGTGACCGTATTTCTAAGAATTGAAATTCTTTCCACGGAGGCCGGGACCCACGCCATCGCGCTTGATCTGATCAATGGGGACGGCCAGGAGGTCATTCCGAGAATACAGGGCATGTTCACCATTCCCAGCGGTCCTCCCTTCTATCGATACCTGAATCTGACCTACAATCTGAGATTCGAATTTCCCTCCCCCGGTGAATATAGCTTCCGCGCGGTGATTAACGGGAGGGACGAATCGTCCTGTCCAATCCGGGCCGTTCTTATTCCGGCCGAAAGTGTTTCCGAGCCGCCGCCTCAGAACTAGCCGACCCAACGACCGGGGCGGCGGGGGTCGCCGTTTAAGCCGGGTCTATAGGTGAAATAAATTAGTTGACTTGTCCGGTATCTTTCTGTTAGATTAACGCCAGCTTTGTTTCGGGAGTTTTGAAGGTCTGATGAACCGCAGAGTCTTTCACAAGGCCCTGCGGTTTTTTTATGTCGCTTTCATAGAATCTGAAGTAAGGCGAATATTATAAGAAGGGGGGGATTAACAAGATGGCAAAAGGAAAAGTAAAGTGGTTCAATGCCGGCAAAGGCTTTGGATTCATCGAGCAGGAATCGGGCGGAGATGTTTTCGTCCATTTCTCAGCGATCCAGGACGAAGGCTATAAGTCGCTTGACGAGGGCCAAGCCGTGGAATTTGAAGTGACCCAGGGACCGAAAGGCGCCCAGGCCACGAACGTCGTTAAGATTCAGTAAACCCGACGCATAAACGAAAAGGCCTCCCGATTTCGGTCGGGAGGCCTTTTTTGTTTTCTCCTTAAATGCCGGAGGCCGCGATCAAGTCAGCGGGAAGGCCGCCGGTCGTCCCCCTCAACGATGGTCGCCGTGGTCGTCCCCCTGCCCGTGCGCTTCCTTGAACATTTGAGGGACATAATCCGGCAGGTCGTTGTCGTCGAAGGCAAACACATAGAACTGGTTCGGGTTGGCGATCATCCCGCGCGTCGGATCGCCCGGGAGTTTGAGCGGATCGGCGATGACGGCGAGGAAGTCGTTGTCGTTGGCGACGTACAAGGTATGCTTGGTCACGCCGTTGACGACCACGTCCTGGCCGAAGGTCACGCCCTCCAGCTTGGACGGGATCAAATAGCTGTCGATGCCGGCGGCATCGAGCTTGGCCACCACGTCGAGGAACAGCGTCTTGCCGACGGCAAAGCTTGACAGGTCCCCGCTCAAGGCGGTCACGTCCTGGACGCCGTTGAGATCGATCAGGAACAACTCCTTGACCTTGGCCGCGGAGGCCGTATCGGTGAGCAGGGGCGTATCGGCCATGCCGTTGCCGTCCCGTTCGTCCACCAGGAACTGGTGATTGTTGACGGCCACGATGTCGCTTACGCCCGATCCGTCCGTGAGAAGATAGGCGTACTCGTGGACCGCGCCGCTCTTGATGTCGATGGCGACGATGCGCAGGCTCTTTTTCTTGTCCTGTTCCAGGTTGGCTTGCATGATCCCCACGAGCGTCTTGCCGTCCGGCGTGAGCGCCAAGCCCTCCATGCCCTTATTGGCGATCCGGCCGATGGTATTACCGGAAATCTCCGCGGCGCCCTGGGAGCTCAGATGGCTGACCGCCAGGTTGTCGGGAAGGGCGAAGGACCGCACGCGCTTTCCGGTCGAACGGTCGAATTGGTAGACATAGGGGCCGTATTCGTCGGAGATGAAGACGCTGTCGCCGTCCCGGGACACGCGGATGCTTTCAGGATCGAGTCGGGCATCGCTGGGATCGGTCGAAAGCTGTGTCGGATCGAAATTGTCCGAACGGCCGGTAAAATAAAACGTGTGGTTCACGGCGTTCAAGCCGGGCGCGCCGCTGCCCAGACCCAGGCCGGACCCGGTGCCGTAGACCAGCGGTTTCGGGCTCGACAACAGCGTGGTGTCGGTCAGCATGGGGGTCAGCGTGAAAGGCAGGTCCGACCCGGGGTCGCTTGGGGCCAGGCTGAAGTTGAAGGTTTGGAAACGGGCGATAAAGGACACGGTGTCGTCCACAAGGGAGTTGTAAGCATTGGCATTGGGCCCCCGGTCCGGGAGGGCGAGGAAGGTCGTCCCGCCGGCGTAGGCCAGGCCGGAACCGACCCCGCCGAGCCGGTTCCCTGGAACCCCGTTTTCCAGAGGAGCGGCCGTTTCCGTCGCGAAATCCTCGTAAGTGCCGCTCACCGACCCGATCGCGATGAGGTCGGTCGCATGGGCGGCGGGAGCGGACAGAAACGAAGCCATCAAAAGCGCCGTGATTTTCTTTTTGTTCATGAATGGGCCTCCTTGTCCATCGATGGATGAAGCGGGTCGCGCTTCCATTTGATTCGGCGTTACTATGCCAGATGAATGCGATGAAATGATCAAGACGGGGTTAAATGAATGTTAAATCTGGGGAGGAAACGGCGGCGGTCTTCTTATTTCACTTCTTCTCTTCCTTTCCGGTAAAGTATTCGGCGCGGCTGACGGCGACATCCGAGACGAACATCACGCCCGTGTAGCGGTCGAAAACCGGCTTCAGGCCGGCCAGGATCGGCTCGACCTTCTCCTTCGGCACGACCGTCATCAGCATCACCAGGCTGTCCATCTCGTTGAACATCGGGTGGGCGGTGTAAAAGCCGTGATGGCCTTTGCCCGAGATGTTGTGGATGATCGTGTAGCCGGTCGCCTTGATGGCATCCAAGAGATCGGTCGCGAATTTCACGTGCTCGCCCTGGAGGATGATCCGGATTTCCTTCATGGTATGTAGCGTGAGGCCGTCCATACGTCGCACTCCTTTCGATCAAGAGAGGTTGGTCTTCAGGGACGTCCCCCGCCGTTCGCGGGCCTCCATCCCTGCTTCGGAACATAGTCATAGAAGATTTTTCCTTCCGGGTCAAGCGCCGCGAGGCGGATCCATTCGTTGTCGTACAAATGCTGAAGGAAGCGGTGGCGTCCGACGACCCCGGCGATCCGGTCCCGGGGCGCCTCGATCAGGGTGAGCATGCGCAGCGGCTCGTGGAAGGGCCGCGGCCCGTTCATCACGGTCTGCCGGGCCAGCCCGGTGCGCAGATCGCTCTGGGGACCCGACATCACCCCGAAGCGGCCGACGACATTGTGATAAATTTTGCTTCCGCTGCCGTAGACCTCGGGATCCACCGTCGAAAAGTAATGCTCCATGTTGATCCATTGTCCGACGACCTGCGGGCCGGTCATCACGATCTCCAGCAGTCGGCCGGCCGGATCTTCCCGGTAATCGTAGGAATGGAGGAAGACCCGTCCCTCAAGATCGACCCCCCGGATCAGCTCGCGACGCCCGATGATGAAGGCCGCGTTGCCCGAGAGCCCCCATTCCGGCCGGACCTCGCTCCAGTCGCCGCTCCGCCGGCGGACCTCCCGCGCCGCCTTGGACGGCGGGAGGACGGATGCGATCTCCGGGAAGCGGCCGCACCGTTCCCGGCTGGTCCGGCGGCCGGCCTCTTCAAGGTCGCGGCTCAAACGGAGCAGGTCGTTGAGATGGGTGTGGGGAAGATCCTCGAGGTCAAAGATCCGGACGGCATCGGTCGTCGTGTCGTGCAGGCCCGCGATGAAATAGGTGTCCTGGGGAATCACGAGGCCGTTCCGCGCCAGCGCGTCGCGGACGACCGCTTTGTTGGCCATGGCCGCCAGGACCCGCGCGTTCGGCTTGCCCGCGTTGCCGCCGCAGGCGCCGCAGTCCAGCGCCGCCTCGTAGGGATTGTTGTCCGAGGTGCTTCCGTGGCCGCAGAAGAGGACGAGGCGGGCGAAGTTCCGGGTCAGTCCCATCATCCGGAGCGCGGTCTCGACCGTGAAGACCTGCTCGCCGGGCGTGAAGCCGATCCGCGTGATGCGCTCCATGCGGCCAAAGACGCCGCCCGGGTTGATCCGGTAGCGATCGCGCAAGGCCTGCACGAAGGCCGTTTCCTCCTCGGCGTTGAGCGATCCCTTCGGGGGATGCCGGCCGGAGACGGGTTCGCCGCCCGATTCATCCAGGGCCCGCTTCCGCAGAAACTCCAGCCGCTCGAGGGAGAGATTCAGATCGCGGTCGCCGAACCGCTCCTGCAGGGCCCGGCGGATGACGGCGCGCTGCTCGGCGGCCAGCATCTCCTCGACCTCCTCCCGCAACAGCTTGTCCACGGTCATGGCGGTGGCGACCGTCGGCACGAAGATGCGCCGGAGCGCATCGGTCCAGTTCCGGTACCAGGCGGTGAAGACCGTCTTGCCGACCAAGGGCAGACCGTAAAACCAGCCCAGCGACTCCACCGCGACATAGGGCGTCACGACATTTTCCTTCAGATCATGCAAAAGGGTATACCCGGCTTCCACGAGCCTCGCCCGGGCCCGGTGTCGGGCCAGGAACTCGCCCTGATAGGTCCGGGGAGTCTCGCGCACCGAGTTTTTGGCCTTCATGATCACGGGAAACTGATCCGTCTCGTGACGGCTGCCGTGGGCCCGATAGCGGATAAAAACGCTGAAGAAGCCGGCGAGGCCGAAGGTGTGATAATCCCCGACGGCCTCCAGGTGGCGCCGGAAGGATTCGGACCGAACGTCGAGGCAGAAGACCGCCTGGGACTGCGGGCGGACGGGCGGGTGGCCGCCTTCGGCCGCCGCATGCGGACCGGCCGCATTGGGCAGGAGCTTGTCGACGAGCCGTTCCCGATAGCCGGCCTCGAACGCCTTGAGCCAGACGGGGCCGTGGTCCGATTCCGGAAACGCATCGATCCAGTCGATCAAAACCTTCAAATCATCCGGCGCGGTTTCCATCAAGACGGCGGGATCGATCGCAAGCGCCTCGGCAAGCGCCTTCAGCCGCCACGCGGCCATCAGAGGGGCTCGCGTCGCCCCCTCACGCGGGCTTTGCGCGCCGGGATTCCCGCGTTTTTGCATCTCGGCCGCAATGGCGCCGATCGTCCCGTCGATCCCGAGCCCTTCCCGGCAGGCCTGCCGCACCAGCTCCCGCTCATACCAGACCCGCACCGCGAGGTACTGCACGAGATCGGCGGGATAGACCTGCTGCCACGCATAGTCGCTCTGGTCCGAACGCCATTTGATGAACCCGGCCCAGCCGGGCAGCGCGGCCAGATGGTGGGAGAGATAGTCGGGCCAGGCCGCCGACGGGATCCCGAGCGCGTCGAGAGATTCCAGCAGCGCGTCTTCCGGCGCGGCCGGGAGGCGGGCGAGTTTTCGCCGGCTGTCCGGGATCGCGCAGGGGGACCATTCCTGTTCGGCCAGATATTTCCAGGCGCCGTAGAATCCCTTCTCCCGGCCGGGCATCGGCCAGGCCGCATGGTCTTCGTCCAGAAAGGCCTCGCACCATTTGATCAATTCCCGGTTGACTTGATCGGTGATCTGCGTGCCGAGGGCGCGGTCGCACCAGTCCGCCAGCGTCGAACTCCGGCCGATGGACGCGTGGGCCTCGGGGCGCTCCCGAAGCTCCGGCGGCTTCAGCGCGGGCGCGAGATGACCGGCCAGCGCGGCGATACGTAACCGATCGGGGCTGCGGGCGGTCCAGGCGTCGAGCGCGGCTTCCTCCGAGGCGGGCGCGGGGGCCCGGAGGCCCCGCGTCAGATGGGCCCGGAGAACCTCGGCATGGCCGACCTCCCGCCCGCCCAGCGCCACCTTCTTGTCGCCCGCCAGCGGCTTGAGCGCGGCGTCGAGCTGCTGCGGAAGAATCCGGCCCGAGCGGAAATAGTCCCGGAAAAGTTCGTTGGAGAGATAGCCGTTTCCCCCCAGAAGCCGCCGGCCGCGCCGGACGGCCTCTTCGAAATGGAGGTCTTCCAGTCCATGCAGCGGATTGTGATGGACAAAGTTGCGCATGGGCCAGTACGGGGCGACGATCTCGCCGGCGATCAAGATCACCCCCCGGAGTCGCATCCGCTGGGTATCGTTGTACGCGGCCGTCTTCATGGGTTCCATGATTTAAACTCCAGGGCCGCATGATAGCCTTTCGTCAGCGCATCGGGGGCAAAGAATCCGCTCGGCGCGAGGCCCAGGCCGATCAGCGCCCCCAGCACGATCACGAAGAAGACGACTTCGCTTGCGCGCAGATCTTCATAAAAGATGTCCGGCCGATGGGGACCGAACAGGAGTCGTTGCATCATCCGGAACAGGTACCACGACGCCGCAAACCAGGCGAGCAGGACGACCGGCAGAGCCCCCGGCATTCCGATCGACGGAGCGACAGAGGGGGTGAGCAGCATCGCCATGAAACCGGAAAACAGGCCGAAGGGCGGCATACCCACGGCTCCCATCACGAGCAAGCCCAGCAGCGCGGCGAAGCGGGGCATCGGCCGGGCCAGCCCCCCGATCCCGCCGATCTCCTGATCACCGCCGAGATCGCCGTAGCGCGCCTCCAGGCGATGCAAGGCGTAGATGAGGCCGCCGGTGACGAGCGCCGCCGAGCCGGCGTAGACGGCCGCCGGGGGCGTCGCGCTTCCGGCGAAGGACAGATACCACCACAGCATTGAAAAGAGGGCGAGACCGGTATAGGCCGGCATGCGCTTCGGCTTGTCCTGCACCATGGCCTTGAACGATCCATAGAGGGCGCCGACCAGGGCCAGCCGGCCCATGCCTCCGAGGAGCTCCGGGGGCAGATCGGGAAGCAGGCCGACCAGCCCGTAGTACCCCGCAAGCGGCAGCAGGACGGCGAGGGGCACGGACCCGTATCCCGGCAGCCGGGTCAGCGCGGCGATATAGATCCCGTGCAGCGGAAAGAGGGGAAGCATGAGGGCCGTCGCAACAAACAGCGCGAGGGTCGCCGCGGGCAGATTCGCCGCACGGGCGGCCGCGGGCAGAACCAGGCCCGCCGCGATCAGAGCCAGAAGGGGCGCGAAGAGCCGGCTCCGATCCAGCCTGCGGGCCGCGCGGGCGAAGCCCCGGCCGAGCCGAAAAAAAAGGGCGTCCATGTAGAGGCGGTTCATGAAGAAGAGATAGAAGCGGACCTGCAGTCCGCCGACCCATTCCGGCATCCGGATCGATCGTCCATGGCTCTTCGCGTAGAGGAAGATCCAGCCCAGGATGACGAAGAGGGCCGTCGCCGCGACCAGTCCGTCGAACAGTCCCGCCGACAGGGAGGCGGCCCGGAAATACGCGGCCACCTCGCCCGGCGCCGGGTAAAGGAAATAGGTAAAGGCCTCCGCCGCGAGCAGATAGGTCGAGACGACCAGGAGCAGCGTCAGAAGCATGAGCGCCGCCACCTTTCGCGAGGCGACCGCCCGTAAACGATAGAGCGTCAGAATGGCCTGGGAAGAGGTGACCCAGCTGAAGAAGAGGAAGATCACGACCCCCTGCGAGTCCCGGAAGGTGATGTTGAGCACGCCGTGCGCGGCCAGCAGGATGATCAGCGGGAGGATGAGCGTCGTGGCGAAGCCGGTCAGCCAGGTCAGGAGCGCAAAGCCCGTCTCCCCCGCCGTTGCGTCGTCGGGATTCCTGGACGGCGGGAGCCTCGGGTCAAGCCGGGCCGCGTGGATCACATGGCCGCAGTTGAGGAAGATCGTGGCCTTGAACAGCCCGTGCGCGATCAGATGAAAGACCGCCAGCGCGAAGGCTCCCAGGCCGCACTCCATGATCATGTAGCCCATCTGACCGATGGTGGAATAGCCCAGTGTTTTTTTGATGTCGTTCTGGGCCAGCATCATCAAGGCCCCTAGAAGGGACGTGAGAAGACCGACGGCGAAAACCAGGTGCAGCGTGGGAGGGCTGAGGCCGTAGAGCGGGGCGAGACGGTTTAAGAGGAAGCCGCCGGCGTTGATGATCCCGGCGTGCAGGAGGGCATGGACCGGCGTCGGCGCGTAGAGGGAATCGGGCAGCCACATATGCAGGGGAAACTGGGCCGACTTGCTCATGGCCCCGATAAAAATCAGGAGCGTGACGACGGTGGCGGCGCCGACTTCGATCCCGCTGTCCGGCCCGAAGAGCGAAAACGTGACCGGATCCTCCGCGGCCCGGCGGAAGAGCGGGTCGAAATCCAGCGTGCCGTAGAGACCGTAGGCCAGGATGATTCCGGCCAGAAAGGCGACATCCCCCAGTCGAAGGATCGTAAAGGTCCGGAAGGCGCCCTTCACGGTGGGCGGATGCGCATAGTTATAGGCCAGCAGGCTGAGCAGCCAGCTTAGGAGCTGCCAGAAGAGAAAGAGCATCAAGAGATTGGCGCTGGAGACCATGCAGAGAAGCACAAAAACGGTGAGGGCCAGCAGCGTGTGGAACCGGGCTCGCCCGCGCTCGGACTGCATGTAGCGAACGGAATAAAGATAGATCAGGCTGCCGATTCCGGTGATCAGCGCCATCATCACCGCGGCCAGCCGGTCGATCGAGAGCTCGAAATCGACCAGGCTGCTCCAGGGCGACGGAAAGAGCGAAATGCGGATCGGGTCATGGCCCGGCGCCGCCACTTCGTGAAGGACCCAAACCGCAAGCCCGAATGCGGCGGCCTGGACCAGCCCCCCGATCCAATAGACCTTCCGGCCGATCCACGCTCCCGGCAGGGCGGTCAGAAGGGCCGCGGCCAGAGGCGCGAGCAGTATGAGCAAAGGATAATCGCGGAGCATCATCGCCAGGCGTCACCGTGTCAACATAAAAAAAGCCGACCCGTTGAATTCAGAGTCGGCTTACAGCCCGACCGATCCTACCGGGCAGGATCCCTCGGGCCATCTTCCATTTCTGCAATCGATCTTATTGAACACCCGGCGGTGCCGCGAGGTCAAGTATTATTATTGCGGTAACGCTCCTCCAGATTGTCGCTCAGCGTGAAAATGATGACCCGCTCCCCCGTTTTTGTGCTGATATCGGTGTGAAGGCTCTGCACCTTAAGCCCGGTAATTCCTTCGATCACTTCGCTCAGCAATCCCCGGGCCTGCTCCAAGAGATTGGAGCGTATTTCCTTGATCAGATCCGTCCCTTTCTGGTTCTTGGCCAGTTGTTGTTCGGCCGGCGTCAGCACCCCCTTCAGGCGCACCAGGACGATGTCGTCGATGATGCAGGTCTTGGTCTCCTTTGGGCCCCGACCCATGTAATCCTTTTCAAATTGAATCAGGGCGTTGCTGATTTCGGACTCAACCTGTCCCTTGGTTCGTTTCATCCACGCGCTCCGGTCCAAAGCGTATCCACGCTCGGTGTCGTCATTATAATGAAATCGATCCTGATGCGCAACCGCAACAAACCGAAACGAAAAACCCACTTTCGAGTAGGGCGATTCGGATTGACGGTCGTCAACGGCGTGATACACTTAAAGCAAGCCTTTCCGGAGCATCGATCCGATGAAGTTCGCTTTTGAAAAAAAAGACCTTTCCATCGTTTTTCTGGCGATCCTGGCCCTGTTCGTCTTTCTGAAGTTTTACAATGAAGCCTCTCCGACCGCTTCGATGAACTCCCACGTTTCAAGATACCATGCCATACGCGCGGCGCGGCAGTACCTTGAACAGCAGGGCTTCCATCTGGACGGCTACGTCGAAACCGTCCTGTTTTCCGAGGACAGCGACGCCGGACTCTATATCCAGAGAACGTTGGGAATGGACCGATTTAATCATCTTGTGCAAGGGCTTCCGCTCCGGTACTGGAAGGTCCGGTTCTTCAAGGAACTTCAGTATGAAGAGTTCAAGGTTTTTGTAAATCCGCAAGGCCGAATCATTGCGTTTAACCACTATATTTCCGAGGACGCGCAGGGCGCCCGGCTCAAACAAGACCGGGCTCTAAAGATCGCGGAAGCCTTTGTGCAAAAGCAGGAGGGCGTCGATTTTTCGAATTATGACCTGATCAACGCCTCGACCAAGGCCAGAGATAAACGGACCGATCATTTCTTTACCTGGAAGGCCTCCACCCCCTTTCTCGGAGACGCCAAATTGTTGATGACCATCGGCATTCACGGCGACGTGGTGGACGGCTATGAGCAGACCGTTGACGTTCCGGAAAAATTCACCGAGCTGTCCGACGGAGAAAGCGCGAAGGGAGAACTTCTCGCAAGGCTGAGCGGTCTGTTGACGGTATTCCTCTCCCTGGCGGCGCTGGTCATTTTTCTGACCCATCATAAATACAGGACCATCCCCTGGAAAGGCGCCTTGTTCCTGGCCCTGGCCATGGTGACAGCCAAGGTTCTTCAGGAGATCAACGCCGTTCCCAACATCCGGTCTTCTTATTCCACCGACTCCCCCCTGTACACGTTTTGGGGCGGATGGATTTTCGACACAATCGAATCGACCATTTGGTCGGGCGTCGTGACCTTTCTGTTCGCCGTCGCCGGATGGGCCGTCGGCCAGGAAGTCTTCAAGGTGAAGCGCGTGGATCAGGTCACCGGAAGGCGCGGCTGGCTTTCCCGGGACTTTACACGGGCCTTGTTCATGGGCTACCTGCTGGCGTCGATCAGCCTGGGTTACATGACGGTTTTCTATCTGGTCGGACAACGCTACTTCGGTGTCTGGTCGCCCGTTCCCAGCAGTTATTCCAATATGCTGGGCACCTGGCTTCCCTTTCTCGATCCCATCACCAACGCGTTTCGGTCGTCCGTCTCGGAGGAATTGATCTACCGGTTCTTCGCGATCGCCCTGATGATCAAATACCTTCGGTCGCGGGCCCTGGCCCTCTTCATCCCGGCCTTGATCTGGGCGTTCGCGCACTCGGATTACACCGTCCTGCCCTTTTATACCCGGGGGATCGAATTGACGGTGGACGGTCTCATCTCGGGCTATTTCTTCATTCGCTACGGTCTGATTACCGTCGTCGTGGCCCACTACGTGTTCGACGCCGTCATCATGGGAATGCCGCTGCTCCAATCGTCCAATTTGTATTTCTTCGGGTCCGGAATGGCCGGAGTGGGCGTGATGGCCGTCCCCATTATCTTGAGCCTGGCCGGATCGATCCGAAGAAGACCGTCTCACCCTGCGATCGGACATCAACATCGGTCGGAGGAGAGATCGTTAATCATCTCATCCACCCATATCCGAAAATAAATCCGCCGGGCGGGCTTCCACCCCTTCCCCGGCTTGCCCGACGCGGGGCGTCCGGCCCCCGACCCATGAATTGGGGGCTTGCCCTCGCACCGGATTCTGTGCAAAAATAGGAGCGCCACAAAGGATCATTACGGGATAAGATCATGAAACCGAAAACGATGTTCGAGAAAATCTGGGAGGCCCATGTCGTTCACGAGGAGGCGGGCCGGCCGACCCTGATCTATATCGACCGCCACCTGGTGCACGAGGTCACGTCCCCCCAGGCCTTCGAAGGTCTTCGCCTGGCCGGCCGGCCCGTCCGCCGGCCCGAACTGACCTTCGCCACCATGGACCACAACGTTCCGACCACCGATCGTTCGATTCCCGTGCAAGACGCGATCTCGGCCCAACAGATGGACACCCTCGTCCGGAACTGCAGGGAGTTCGGGGTCACGCTGTTCGACCTAGGCAGCCCCGACCAGGGGATCGTCCACGTCATCGGGCCGGAGCTGGGCCTGACCCTGCCCGGCCAGACGCTCGTCTGCGGCGACAGCCACACCTCGACTCACGGCGCCTTCGGGGCGCTGGCGTTCGGGATCGGCACCAGCGAAGTGGAGCACGTGCTGGCGACCCAGTGCCTGCTTCAGGACAAACCCCAAACCTTTAAGATCGAGGTGAACGGGTCCCGGCCGTACGGCGTGGAGGCGAAGGACATCATCCTTTCGATCATCGGCCGGATCGGGACCGACGGAGGCACGGGCCATGTGATCGAGTACGCCGGGGAGACGATCCGGCGGCTTTCGATGGAAGAGCGGATGACGATCTGCAATATGTCGATCGAAGGAGGCGCCCGCGCCGGGATGATCGCGCCCGACCGGAAGACGTTCGAATACCTCCGGGGCCGACGCTACGCCCCGGCCTCCGCCGGTGGCGGATTCGAGGCGGCCGTGAAACGATGGGAGCGGTTGCCGACCGACGCCGGCGCGCGGTTCGACCGCGTTCTGGAAGTCGACGCGGCCCATCTGACGCCGCAGGTCACCTGGGGCACCAATCCCGGTCAGGTCGTCTCGATCGACGCCCGCGTTCCGACCCCGTCCGAATTTTCGGATTCCAACGCGAGGAAATCGGCCGAGCGGGCGCTGGACTACATGGGGCTGAGGGCCGGAACGGCGATGACCGATATCCCGATCGACCGGGTCTTCATCGGCTCGTGCACCAATTCCCGAATCGAAGACCTCCGGCGCGTCGCCCGATTCGTGCAGGGCCGGAGGGTGGCGTCCGCCGTCTACGCGATGGTGGTGCCAGGCTCGCAGCAGGTGAAAAAACAGGCCGAGGAGGAAGGATTGGACCGGATCTTCAAGGAGGCCGGATTCGACTGGCGCGAGTCGGGCTGCTCGATGTGCCTGGGCATGAACCCCGATACCTTGAAACCCGGGGAGCGGTGCGTCTCGACGTCCAACCGCAACTTCGAGGGCCGCCAGGGCAAGGGCGGCCGCACGCACCTGGTCGGCCCGATCATGGCGGCCGCGGCGGCGGTCGAAGGGCGGCTGGTGGACGTGCGGCAGTATGATTTAAAAGACGAAAGGTAGGGGCGAATCTTGTATTCGCCCTAATCTAATCCGGGCGATCACGAGGATCGCCCCTACAACGCGTGTGAACCATGGAACCGTTTAAAAAACATGCCGGAATCGCGACGCTGCTCGACCTCCCCAATGTCGACACGGATCAAATTATTCCCAAACAGTTTTTAAAGCGGATCGAGCGGACCGGCTTCGGCCGCTTCCTTTTTTACGATTGGCGTTTCATGGAGGGGCAAGAGCCGAACCCGGACTTTGAGATGAACGCCGCCCGTTATCGTGGCGCGACGATTCTGGTCGCAAGGGCGAACTTCGGCTGCGGGTCGTCCCGGGAACACGCGCCCTGGGCCTTGCTGGATTACGGCTTCCGGTGCATCCTCGCGCCGTCCTTCGCGGACATTTTTTACAACAACTGCTTCAAAAACGGGATCCTGCCGGTCCGGCTGACGGAAGACCAGGTCGAAACGATTTTTCAACGCGTCCGCGGCACTCCCGGCTGTCAACTGACCGTGGACTTGGAGACGAAGAAGGTCGTGCTGGACAACCGCGTGGAGTTCGGTTTTCAGGTGGACGACTTTCGGCGGAACTGCCTGCTCAATGGGCTCGACGACATCGGCCTGACGCTCCGGTACGGAGACGAGATCCGGACCTATGAAACCCGCCACCCGGAAACGGCTCCACCCCCGGTCGGGTAAAAAAACCGTCGGAGGGCTTACCGATTCGAAACCGTCCGCCCACATCGATCGCCCTCATCGCCGCCGTTCTGTTGCCGGTCCTTTTGTCTTCCTGCATCATCGTCTACCGGGGCCTGCCGGCCCGGCCGATCGGGAAATCACCCCTGGTCAAATCCTACGATCTGCTCTCCTACCAGATCGCTCCGTTTCCGTTTCCGGACGAGGGAGGGGAGGCCGCCTTGTATTCGGTCTTCAACAATCAAACGCCGTTCGCAAATACGGCGGCCGTCTCGGCGATGCCCCTGAACGGGGTGTATTGCCGGGTGGATGTGATATGGAAACGACCGGCTTGGACGACCGAAGTCTTTCATTATCTCTCCCTGCTGACCCTGACGGCGCTGCCGTCCTGGAACGTCCGGGAGACCTACGTCGTTCGCTATCGGCTGTTTGTCGACGGCGACGAGCGGAAAACGTTCGAATATAAAATCATGCGGAAATCGGGACTCTGGCTGGGTCTGCTGCCGGTGAGCTGGATGAACTGGCTCACCTATTCCCAGGCCGACGTCTTCGAGTCCACGACGTTGCAGTTTTTTGAAGACGCCAAGCCGATCTTCTCGACGCTTGGACCCCGGGAATTGATCATCAACTGATCCGGACCCCCATGGAATTCGACACCCTCAATTTGTTCCTGAACGTCCTGTTCAGCGCGATCGGCCTCGGCTATTTTGTCTACGGAAAACGCCAACGGCAGGGTCCCGCGCTGCTCGCGGGCCTGCTTCTGATGATTTATCCTTACTTCGTTTCAAACACCCTCGGCATTGTGGGCGCGGGCCTGACGCTGATCGCCGCCCCGTTTCTGGCCAAACGCATGGGCTGGTAGAGGCGTGATCCAAGAGGAAATCCGCGATAAGTACGACCGGATCGCCCCCTGGTACGATTGGATGGAGGGGCTGCTGGAGGTTCTGGGAGTCGGAAGGCTCCGGCGGGGATTATTGGCGCGAGCCTCCGGAAAGGTTCTCGAAGTCGCGGCCGGAACGGGCAAGAATCTGCCCTACTACCCCAGTGGCTGCGCGATCACGGCGGTGGACATGAGTCCGGCCATGCTTAAGATCGCACGACGACGGGCGGGGCGGCTGGGATTGAACGTCGTGTTTCGGATCATGAACGCCGAACGGCTGGACTTTCCGGACCGGCATTTTGACACGGTCGCGTCCTCGCTTTCGACATGCACCTTTCCCGATCCGGTATCGGCGTTGCGGGAGATGGCCCGGGTCTGCCGGCCTGACGGCCGCATCCTGCTGCTGGAGCACGGCCGCAGCGACCGCGGCTGGCTCGGCCGCTGGCAGGACCGGCGCGCGCCGCGCCATGCCGAAATGCTGGGCTGTCGGTGGAACCGTGAACCGCTCGACCTCGTCCAACAGGCCGGGCTGCGCCTGATCGCCCATCGACGTCTCCTTTTCGGTGTCCTTCACGTGATCGAGGCGATGCCCGAAAAGTAGACGCGCGCACGGCCCTTCATTTTTTCCCTTGGCATCGTTTCGCGTTTAGGCTACTCTTACCCGCAGATTGAATCGGCGAAGGAGGATCGGATCCGCATGGAGATCGAATATCGGATGAAAGAGAGCGGCGCGGGGCGATGAAGGTTCGGGACTGCTTTGACGGTCGGAAGCCGGTCTTCTCCTTTGAGTTTTTTCTGCCGAAGACGCCGGAGGGGATGGTCCAATTTAAATCGACCGTCCGGGATCTGAAGCGGCTTTCGCCCTCCTTCGTCACCCTGACCTACGGCGCCGGCGGATCGGGCCGCGAGCGGACGATCGAGACGGCCGGGATGATCCAGAACGAGCTGGGACTCACGACCGTCGCCCACCTGACCTGCATCGCCCACACCCGGACCGAGATCGAGGCCGTCGTCGAGAAGATCCGGGCGTCCGGCATCGAGAATATCATGGCGCTCCGGGGCGATCCGCCGCGGGAGGGCCTTCTCCTTCCCGAAAACCGGCGGGATTACCGGCACGCGGTGGATCTCGTCCGTCACATCCGGAAGATGGACGGCTTTTGCATCGGCATCGCCGGCTATCCCGAAAAACATCCCGAGGCCCTCTCGATGGAGGACGACCTGAGGCATCTGAAGGAAAAGGCGGAGGCCGGAGCGGACTTCATCACGACCCAGTTGTTCTTCGACAACGCCGATTATTTCCGGTTTGTCGAAAAAGTACGGGCGCTGGGGATCAGGCAGCCGGTCCTGCCGGGCCTGATGCCGATCACGAATTACGGCCAGCTGCAAAAATTCGCGGCGATGTGCGGCGCGCGCATCCCGGCCGAGCTCGCCGGGGCGCTGGAGACCCGGCAGAGCGATCCGGAGCACGTGATCCGCTACGGAATCGACTGGACGCACCGCCAGGCCCGCGATCTGCTGGACCGGGGCGCGCCCGGCATTCATTTTTATACGTTGAACAAATCCCGTTCGACCGAAATGATCCTGTCCCGGCTGCTTGAACGGTAAAGATTTTTTGCGGGGGCATCTTGCAAAACGGCTCTCCGGCTGGTAAAATTTAGTTCGAATAGGTCTTGTCTGGTTTTTAGGGGAGTCACTCCTCCCCGAGTCTCCCGGTCAGCGGGAGGCGGCTCACCGGCCCGGCAGCGGCGGCTTGATCGGTGGGACGGGCGGACCTGGGTCCGGCCCGGCGCGGTTGGGCGCCGATGGAAGGAGGTGGTCCAGTGGGCAGTTGTATTAACCCTACGGCGAGTGAGGTGGCAGCGTCCTAGCTCGACAGCCATTGAGGTGACGACTGGGATGTACTCCCCAGGGCCACCAGACCCGGAAGCGCGGACGTCGTAGCCGCTTTAGGATGAAGAATCCGCTTCCGGGTTTTCTTTTTCCCAGCATCCGTCGCGGAGGTTTTAATTCATCCCGCTCTACCCGCATTGGTTTTGTACTCGATGACAAGGATGTCATTCACAAACAGAATCGTGTTGATAAAGGCAAGGTCGTTACACGCTCGGTTAAATGGCTTATCTCCCTGACCCTCTGGATACTTTTTGGACCGATATTTATCAGGAAGAATGAGAACTCCGAAATCCACGAGAGGCTTCCCATTCTTGCGTCGTTTGTGCCCGATAATAAATTTCACAATGTCGAGGAGAATGGTTGTTGTCTTTGTTTTCTCGACCTCAATCGCTATCCGAGTTTTTGAATTATAGAAATCAACCTTGTGTCGGCTTCCTGGTCTTATCTTGCTCTTAGTATTCTGAAACAAAGAAACGTTGCGTTCGTATCCAAGCCGACCGAGTTCATTCACCAGAGTATCGTCAAGCTTTGAGCTAGAGTCCAGTCGCCTGCAGGCTTGTTGGACCGCCCGGATAATTTTCTTCCTTTCCTTATCCGGAAATGTCTTCCGCTTTTTGAAGCCTAACTCGTTTAGCGTTATAAACTTCGTAGTGTAACGATTCCCTGATTCTTATATGGCCCTCGCGATTGTCTTGCGAGCCCCAACGAGGGCAGCATGACAATTTTGCTGTGACGAGCCAATCATTATCCAGTGGCCGTAAAGGTGTCAACGAAAAAAACACCAATAATATATCAAGACCCATCCTGCCCGCTTGGGTTAAGCTTCATTTTGAATCACTATATAATAGTCCCATGTCAGACAAGGACGCATCGCGGAAAAATTTAACAACTTCCCCGCCTCACCGGGACCCGGCGGGCATCTCTAATTTGACTCGACAGGTGCCGCCATGAGAGCGTATTATGATTTCTCGAAGATGAAGGGCGAAAAAAACCCCTACGCTTCCAGACTGAAACAACCCATTACGATTCGTCTGGATAAAGCGACGGTGTCCTACTTCAAGGCGCTGGCCAACGAGATCGGCATGCCCTACCAAAATCTTATCAACCTGTACTTGCGGGACTGTGCCTTGCGCCACAAGAAGCTTGCGCTCAAATGGGCATCATAAAGAAGAGTCGGACCAAACATTATCCTCATATCGGCCGCAAGGAGAAGGTTCCGGACGCGGCGTTCTGGGCCGAGTTATACCGTATCGGGGACACCGGCTGGGATCAGGGCGGGCCGTCGCCGGGGCTGTTGGATTTTTTGAAAGACGATTTAAGTGCGCAGCATGCTGCGCCCTTACGGACGGGTCGCGCATTGGTTCCGGGCTGCGGACACGGGCATGACGCCCGCGCGCTCGCGGCGGCCGGTTTTGATGTGACCGGTCTGGATGTGGTCGAGTTTGCCGTCCGGGAAGCCGCGCGGAGGGCCGGCGCGGAGGGATTAAAGAAGATCCGTTTTGTACAAGCCGATTTTCTGAATCCGCCCGCCCGTCTCCGCGGGCCCTACGATCTTATCTTTGAAAATACTTTTTTTTGCGCGATCGATCCGGACCACCGGGATCGCTACGTTGAATCGGCCGCGAGCCTCCTGAAGCCGGGCGGCTTTCTTCTCGGTGTCTTCTACACCATCCGGCCCGAGACCGGCCCGCCCTTCGGCGCGACGCGCGAAGAGCTGGTCGAACGTTTCGGCCGGCGCTTCACGCTGATCATGGACCGCGTCCCGCGATCCATCTCCCGTCGCGAGGGCAAAGAACTCCTGATGCTCTGGCGGCGAAAGAACTCATCCAAACGATTTTAATCCTGCTCCGTCGGCGGGTCCTGTCCTTCGGCAGCCCCATCCGTCCTCACTTCCTCCGCTCCAAAAGATTTACGGGGAATCCCACGAAAAAAACCCTTGGCCTTTCCGCTGCGGGCGGATGGGGCGCCCCGCCTGCGGCCACCCGCCGAGTGTCACTCTAAAAAGATCATTGTAGTAGTTTTAATTTTTGGACCGCCTCCGCCGTCCGTTGAACAACTTCAGCGCCTCGAACCAGAGAACGCCGCTTGCCCCGGCCGCCAGGCCGATCGCCGCGTCGACCGGATGCAACGGCGCGAAATGGAACAGGCCGCGCAGGAAGGGCATGTAGAACACGAGCCCTAGAAAGACCAGCGCGCCGCCGACCACCCACCAGAGCGCCGGGCTCGGCGCACGGAGCGTTTCCGGAATGGTGCGGGACCAGGAACGGTTGGTGAAGATCAGGCCGAGATTGGCGATGACCAGCGTGGTAAAGACCAAGGCGCGGGCGTCCGGCTCGCTTTGTCCGCGATTAAGGCTCGCGCCATAGACCGCCAGGGTGATCAACAGCACGATCACGCCCTGCAAAAGACTCAACCCCACAACCCGGCCGCCGAACAACGGCTCGGCCGGATCTCGGGGAGGACGGGTCATCAGATCGGCCTCTTCCGGCGTCGCCTCGAAGACGATTGAGCAGGCCGGGTCGATAATCAATTCCAGGAACATGATATGGACCGGAAAAAAAACGAGCGGCCAACCGGCCATCAGGGGAAGCAGCGACAGACCGGCGATCGGGACATGGATCGCCAGGATATAGGCCGTCGCCTTCCGTAGATTGTCGAAGATGCGGCGGCCGAGCTTGACCGCCTGGACGATCGACCCGAAGTCGTCGTCCAGAAGCACCAGCGCGGAGGCCTCGCGGGCCACGTCGGTGCCGCGGCCTCCCATGGCGATCCCGATATGCGCCGACTTCAGGGCCGGCGCGTCGTTCACCCCGTCGCCCGTCATCGCCACCACCTCGCCGTTCGCCTTGAAACCCTCGACCAGCCGCAACTTTTGCTCCGGCAGGATACGTGCAAAGACATTCACCGTCTTGATCCGCTCCCGAAGCTCGGGAGGGCCCATCCGTTCCAACTCATCCCCCGTGAGGATCCCGTCGATGCTTTCCAGTCCGATCTGTCGCGCGATCGCGCGGGCCGTGCCCGGATAATCCCCGGTGATCATGACGACCCGTATCCCGGCCGTGAGGCATTCCCGAAGCGCATCGGGAACGGACGGGCGGATCGGATCGGACAACCCGACCAATCCAAGAAAAGTATACTCAAAATCGTGCTGCTGCTTCGGCCAATCCGACCCTTCAAAGGAGGCTTTGGCCACGCCGAGCACCCGGAGACCGTCGTCCGCCATCGCGCCGACCCGCCGCGACAGTTCCTCCCTCCGGCCCGGATCAAAATGGCAAAGGTCGGCGATCGCCTCGGGCGACCCTTTGGCCGCGATGACGTATTCGTCGCGACCGGGCGCTTTCCAGACGTGCGACAGCGCCAGCAGTTCGGAGGTCAGGGAATATTCCCGGACCAAGGCCCAGTCCCGGTGAAGACGCCCGGTGCGGGCGAGGGACCGGTCGCCCAGCTCCCGCAACGCCTTCTCCATCGGATCGGAGGACTCGGGCTCGCTCGCGAGGAGGCTGAACTCCAGAACCTCGTGGAAGGCCTCGGGCAACAGTCCCTCCGGCTCCCCGACTTCGCCGGTCTCGCCTTTCGAGAAGATCCGACGGACCGCCATCCGGTTCTGGGTCAGCGTCCCGGTCTTGTCCACGCAAAGGACCGTCACCGCGCCCAGCGTCTCGACCGTCGAGACGCGTCGGGTGAGAACCCGGTGCCGGGAAATCCGCCAGGCCCCGATGGCCAGGAAAACGGCCAACACCACCGGAAACTCCTCCGGCAGCAGCGCCATCGCCAGCGTGATCCCGGCCAGCAATCCGTTCAGCCAGTTCCCCTTCGTGACCCCGTATAAAATAATGACGAATACGCAGAGGGAAAGGCCGATGAAGGCCAGGTTCCGAACCCACCGCGCGGTCTCTTTCTTTAGCGGGGTTTCCTCCGTTTCAACGTTCTCCAAGGCCTTGCCGATTTTTCCGATTTCGCTCCGCGCGCCGGTCGCGCGGACCCGCGCGACTCCCTGGCCCTGGACCAGCAGCGTGCCGGAGTACACGAACGGCAGGTCGTCTCCGCCGGGACGGGGCATCTCCATGACGCCGTCCCAGGCGGTCTTGCGGACCGGGACCGATTCGCCCGTCAGCAACGATTCGTCCGCCCGAAGGTCGTGGGCCGACAGAAGCACGGCGTCGGCCGGGACACGGTCCCCTTCGGACAGCACCAGCAGATCGCCGCGCACCACTTCCCGGCCGGCGATGCGCCGCCGCGAACCGTCCCGGACGACCAGCGCCCGGGGGCTCGACAGATCACGCAGCGCCTCCAGCGCCCGCTCCGTCTTGCGCTCCTGATAGAGGGTGATGCCGATGACGACCCCGACGAACGCGAGCAGCATCAGCGCCTCGCCGCGATCGCCCAGGAGCAGGTAGATCAAGCCGGCGGCCGCCAGCAGAATAAAAATCGGCTGCCGCACGATCTCGAACGCGATCACCGCAACGCCGCGACGCTTCGTCGAGGGAAGTTCGTTGTAGCCTTCCTCCCTCAAGCGGTCGGCGGCCTCCTTGTCGGAAAGCCCGCGAAGCGCTTTGATGTCAAGCGGATCCTCTTGAATGACGGTCACCTCCCGCCCGGTTCGTGCCTATAATACACGAACGGACTCTTGCACATCCATACTCGAACCGGGTATGCTGTAGATCCGATGGCCCGCGTTGCGGAGGACCCGATTTTGAACCCGTCTTCCTATCATGAAACCCTTCCCGGCAACGTCCAGGTTCTGCGCTGGCCCCATGCCCGGCCGCTCCCGGAAGAGGAAATCCGGCGCTTCTTCGACGCCCGGAATCGGCCGCACAGCCGGTGGTCCAACGGACCGGGCGATCGATACGAGGCGCATGTTCATCCCTATCGCAAGACCCTTTTCTGCGTGGAAGGAAGCATCGTCTTTTCGCTTCCGGATACCGGACGGGACGTGGAGCTTCATCCCGGCGACCGGCTGATCCTCCCGGCCGGCACGCGACACGCCGCGACCGTCGGCCCCCGGGGCGTTACCTGCATCGAGGCCGCGGAACATTAACACAAACCTATTATTCGAGATACAGCCGGCGTGTGGCCGAAGGCGGAGCGGCATGTCACAGTCGCCGGTTGGGACTAGGCCCTTCGGCTCCAACGGCTTTCGTTTGACCCGGCTAAGGCTCGGCCGCTCAATTTTCCGAAAGGGCTCTGCGGAAAATTGTCCCTGACGGGCCGCGCCCTTCGCCAAGCCGCGTGCCCAAACGCAAGCCGAGTCGCCTCTCGGGCCCAGCCCCAACCGGCCGGCGTGATAAGTCGAATGTCGTTTGTACTCGCATAACGAATACGGAGTCCCGCAGATGCGCGAGCGGCGATGGGAATCAAGAGCGGGTTTTCAGTTTAGCGACGTGACGGCGCTCGGCGGGCGACTGGCCCGTCTCGGGCTGAGGCCGGCGACGCCGGAAAAAGAGATCATCGTCTACGTCGAGGAATGGACGGTGCCGGCCCCCGGAGAAATCAACCGGCTTTCGGCCTGGTCGAAGGAGGACGTCACGCTGGTCCACGTCCGCGAGGGCTGGCGGGGGGATTTTTTCCTTCTGGCCGGCGGGTACCACACCCTCTTTCAACGCCACGCGGAATCGGGAACGTACTGCTCCGTCAGCCATCCCTGGCAAATGCAGGGGCGCTGGCTCGTCCATCACCCGCGCGGAATGTTCTGGGTCGGGTTCCGCGACCGGCATGCCTTCATCCGCGTGCGTCTTCATACCACGGAGGTGATCACGCCGGACGAGACGCGCGAGGACGACCGGCGCGACCTTTGGACGTCCGAGCGCCGACTCGCTTTTCAATCAGCCATCGCGCTCCTGGACCTGCCGATCGAAACCGACCTGAAAAACGGGAAGGTCCTCTTGCAGGCGACCGAGCCGACCGCGGCGCTGCTCTGTTCCTGGCCCGACGCGTTCGGACCCTGCCAATTCGAATACAACGGACCCGACACGTTCGAGTTTCTCGTGCCGGCCGGACGCCTGGCCGCCACCTGCGGCGGGGAAGCGGTCACGGTCCGCGCCTACCTGACGGGATTTTCCGAGCCGGCGCTCAAAGACTTTGAAACGACCGGGCCGGGGGCGCGATACGCGTACCGGTGTTCCGTCCACGCTCAACTGCAGGACCTGCCGGAACTCCTCTCGGTGATCCGGCCGGACGGACGGCTCTACACGACGCTCTGCGAGTTTCAGACCCGCGAGCTTTATCCATCCATGGAAAGCGCGTGGGTCATTATCGGCGCGGTGGGGACGGACGACGGCTATGCGATCGAGGCCCGGCTGAACCGCGCGCCGCTCCCGGAGAACGAAATGGACGGCTGGCTTGAAACGCTTTTGGGTTTTCCGATGACCTACGCCCCGCTTCCGCCTTTCGCGTGACGGGACCGATCCCGTTTAATCGGAGCCGAAATCGAACTCGGCCGGCGTAATGTTGTACCGCAGTTCCAGATCGTGCGTCTCGATCAAGGTGTTCGCGGCCTCCTGCCCCATCTCGGACTTCACCTGATCCAGAATCCGCTCGATCACCGAAACCGCGGCGGGACCGTAGGCTTTCGAGGCCGACTCGATCTGCGCCCCGGCTTCATCCAGCGTCATGCATCCGCTCCGCGTGATCGATCGTTGAGGTAAATATCAAAAAAGGCCTCGACGCTGTGCTGCAATTTGTCCCGGATCTCCCGCTTCGTCCCGCTGATGGTGTGAAGCGCCATCTCCCCCGTCGTGCCGTCCGGAAGCTTCACCGGGACATGCGGATGCCCCCCTTCCGGTCCGATCCCCCGGTCGATTCTCATCCCGTAGCAAAGCGTGTACTGGGGTGAGACCAGTTTCAGATGGGAATCCTGCTTGCTCTTGCGTTTTTTCTTCGGCATCTTAGGCCCGCCGGGTTCCTCCCTGTTTAAGGCGATGGGGAGGGGCGGTTTCTTCATTGTACTAAGAATGGACGGCGAGAACAAGCCGGGGGTGATTTGGATCTTGCGCCGCGATGGATCAACCCGGTATGCTTGAAGCCATGACACGGAGCCGAAAATGACCGATTCGATCTTGCGCCCGCTGGGCCGGACGGGGCTCTTCGCCTATCCGCTCGGCTTCGGATGCTATCGCATCGCCGAAGGCCAGCCCGTTCACGAGGCCGCGTTGCGGGCCTATCTGGACCGCGGCGGGAATTTGATCGACACGAGCGCCAATTACACCGACGGCCAGTCCGAACGGCTCGTCGGCCGCGTGATCAAGGATTACGCGCGGGATCGTCCGATCGTCGTGACGAAGGGCGGCTACATCCAAGGCGAAAACATGGCGCTGGCGAAGTCGCGTTCCTTCCCCGAAGTGGTGGCCTACGCCGACGGCCTCTGGCATTGCATCCATCCCGAATTTTTGGAGACCCAGATCCGTCTTTCATGCGAGCGGCTCCAGGTTGATACGATCGACGTCTACCTCCTGCACAATCCGGAATATTATTTGTCGCGGATCGCCCGCCACGGCACGATCACCCCGGCCGATCACGACGAGTTCTATCGCCGCATCCGGGAAGCATTCCGTTTTCTGGAAGAAAAAGTCCGTTCGGGAAAAATCCGCTGGTACGGGATCAGCTCGAACAACTACGGCCTGCCCCCGTCGGACCCGACGATGACCAGCGTCTCGCGCTGTCTTGCGGCCGCGCGGGAAATCGCCGGGGATCATCATTTCGGCATTGTCCAGCTTCCGATGAATCTCTTCGAGTCGGGCGGCGCGCTGGAGAAAAATAACGACGGTCAAAGCGTCCTGGAATTCTGTCGAGCCAACGGCATCGGGGTGCTCGTGAACCGCCCGCTCAACGCTTTCTCAAGAAGCCAGATGATCCGGCTGGCCGACTTTGCGCCGCCCGGCTCTTCGCCGGCGGGGCCGGAGCGGATCCCGACGATGCTGGAGCCGCTTCGCCGTCACGAGCGCAAATTCTCCGAACGGTTCACCGGCTCGAAAGATCCGGAAGTCGGAGCGGCCGAGATGCTCGAGGAGATCATCCCCAGGCTTAAGTCTCCGGCGCATCTGGAGCAGGCGGTCGGTCCTTACATCATCGAGCCGATCAAGAACTGGCTGGGGCCGGCCCAGCGGGAGTTCGGCTCCCGGCCGGACTGGAACGAATGGCAGAAGGAGTTCGTGGAGTTGGTCAACGGACTGTTCGAGGAGATCGGCCGGTATATCGCCTCGCAGCAGCAGGGAACGTCCGACGCCGTGCGGCGACGGCTGGTCGAGGCCGGCTATCCGAACGGCGCCTCCCCCGAAACGCTCAGCCGGATGGCCGTCCGGGTCCTGCTCTCGCTGCCCGGACTGTCCTGCGCCTTGGTCGGAATGCGCCGTCCCGAATACGTTCAGGACCTGATGGATGCGCCGTCCCGGCCTCCGGCGCCGGGCCGGGAAATTTTAGGCCGGTTTCAATCGTAGGGCGCGCCGACGCCCCGCGCGTCGCGCTTTATTTCACTTCGTTCAACACCCCATGAATATCCGAGGGCACCAGGACGATCTCGATCCGCCGGTTCTCGGCCCGGCCCTCGGGCGTGTCGTTGCCGGCGATCGGCCGGAACTCGCCGTATCCCGCGGCGACGAGCTTCGCGCCGTCCACCCCTCCTTCATCCTGCAGAAACCGGAGGACGTTCGTGGCCCGCTGCGTCGAGAGCTCCCAGTTCGTGGGGAATTTCTGTCGGAGCGACCCCCCGATCGGGACGTTGTCCGTGAACCCTTCGATCCGGATGTCCTTGTCCTTGACGTCCTTCAGGATGTTGCCGACCTTCTTCAGCACCTCCTGGCCCTGCGGCTTCACCTCGGCCCGGCCGGAATCGAACAGGATCTTTTCAACCAGGTTGACCGTCAGCTTGTCCCGCATCTGGGTCACCTTGATCTCGCCCTTCTCGATCTCGCCCTTGAGGTCCTTGACGAGGCTCTCGTAGGTGCCCTTCAGCTGCTGGATCTCGGCGTCTTTCTGCGCCGCGATCTCGGCCGACTGCTGCTGAAGCTGCGTCAGTTTTTCATTAAGGGACGCGATCTGCGTCTCGGCGTTCTGTTTCTCCTGACGGAGCGCCGCGAGATCCTTGTCCAGGCCGTCCTTCTGGGCCTGGAGCGCGGCGAGCTCCTGCCGCAGCGTTTCCTGCTCGGCCTTGGACGACGTCTCCAGGGCCCGATACTTCGACGATGAAACGCAGCCGGAAAGGAACAGGACGGCAACGATCCAAACGGTGATACAGCGCTTTGATCGATTCATGACGGCACCTCCTCGTGGGACGGATGAACGACAACGAACCGGCTTAAAATGTACACCATGGACGCCGGGATCGTCAAATCGGATTCACTCTTCCACGACAAGAATGAAGCCGCGGTTCACGTAGACGATCGAGTCGGGCCGGAACAGGGGGAAAAACCGGACGGGTTGATTGAAGTAATCCTTGACGCGCGAAGAATCTTCGGGAAGATTGACGAAGATGTCCGCCTGAATCTTC
>DATIYJ010000060.1 GCA_035517655.1 Nitrospiria bacterium
CCGAACCGGACGCCGATCGCGGATGCGCCTATCTCTTCGAGCGGCATCCGCGGGACGTGCTTTCCGTTGAGATGGACAACCCGAACTGCACGAAGGACTTCGACGCCTATCCGTGAACCCGCCCGGCGGGCGCCGTCCCCACGCTTCCTTGACACCCCGCGTCGAAAAAGAATATGATGTTTGTTCACTTCATCAAGGGTGAGCGATGCCCCCGTCCCGATGGGTCCGATCGGTTGTTCTCGCGCCGGCGATTGTTGTTCCGGCCGCTCTGATTTCGTGGATCCTGTCCGGCGCCGATTTATCCTTCCAGACCCGTCCCGCGGCCGCCGATTCCAAGGACGCGCCCGACCCGGCCACGGTGACGGTGGCCGTATACGACGGCATCATCAATCCGGTCGCGGCCGAGTACCTGACCCGGCTCATCGACGACGCCGAAAAAAATCATCGGGAAGCGCTCGTGATCCAACTGGACACCCCGGGGGGACTCGACACGTCCATGCGCATGATCGTCAAGGCCATGGGCGCCTCGGAGGTGCCGGTCATTGTATACGTCTCGCCCACCGGCGCCCGGGCGGCCTCCGCCGGGGTTTTCATCACGCTGGCGGCCCCGATCGCGGCCATGGCCCCGGGGACGAACATCGGCGCGGCCCACCCCGTCTCGATGACGGGCGGCGAGATGGACAAGGAGATGAAAAAGAAGGTCGAAAACGACGCGGCCGCCTATATCAAATCGATCGCCGAGAAACACGGCCGCAACGCCCGGTGGGCCGAGGACGCGGTGCGCGAGAGCGTCTCGGCCACCGAGACCGAGGCCTTGAAGCTCAAGATCATCGATCTGGTCGCGCCAGACCTTCCCGCGCTGCTTTCGGCCGTGGACGGCCGAACGGTCGATACGGCCTCGGGCCGGCGCACCCTCCAAACGAAGTCGGCCGCGGTGGAAAGGGTCGACATGAGCGGCCGGCTCAAGATCTTAAACGCGCTCAGCGATCCCAACATCGCCTACATCCTGATGCTCCTGGGCATCTACGGCCTGATCTTCGAGCTGTACAGCCCCGGCGCGATCCTCCCCGGCGTCGTCGGCGCGATCTGCATCATCCTGGCTTTTTATTCCTTTCAAACGCTGCCGATCAATTACGCCGGACTGCTTTTGATCCTCGCCGCGATCGTCATGTTCATCGCCGAAATCAAGGTGCCGAGCTACGGACTGTTGACGGTCGGAGGGGTCATCGCGTTGGTCCTCGGATCGCTGATGCTGGTGAAAACCGACCTGCCTTCGATGCAGGTCTCTCTCTGGGTGATTCTTCCGACGGCGGCCGCGACGGCCGGGTTCTTCGCGCTGGTGGTCGGAATGGCCTGGAAGACCCGTCATCAAAAATCGGTCGCCGGCATCGAGGGCTTCATCGGCGCTTCGGGGACCGCCCGCACCGAGGTCCATCCCCGAGGCCAGATCCTCATCCGGGGGGAGATTTGGGAAGCGGTCAGCTCCGAGGCGATTCGGGAAGGCGAAGCGGTCGAGGTGACCGGCATCGACGGATTGACGTTGCGCATCAAACGGTCACAAAAACCAAGCGGGGGTACATCATGAGAGAGCTACTGTTCAGTCTGCCGGGCCTGATCATCGTCATTTTTCTGTTCCTGTTCATCTCCATCAAGATCCTCAAGGAATACGAGCGCGGCGTGATCTTCTTCCTGGGCCGCTTCCAAAAGGTGAAGGGCCCGGGCCTGATCATCGTCATTCCCGGCGTCCAGAGCATCGCCAAGGTGAGCCTCCGGACGATCGTGATGGACGTCCCGCCCCAGGATGTGATCACGCGGGACAACGTCTCGGTGAAGGTCAACGCCATCATCTATTTCCGGGTGATCGACTCCCAGAAGGCGATCATCCAGGTCGAGGATTATCTCTACGCGACGTCGCAGATCGCGCAGACCACGCTCCGCAGCGTTCTCGGCCAGAGCCAGCTGGACGATCTGCTGGCCAAGCGGGAGGAGATCAACGCGAAGCTTCAGCAGATCATCGACCAGCAGACCGAGCCGTGGGGGATCAAGGTCTCGGCGGTCGAGGTGAAGAACCTGGACCTCCCGCAGGACATGATCCGGGCGATCGCGCAGCAGGCCTCGGCTGAACGGACGCGTCGCGCCAAGGTGATCCATGCCGAGGGAGAGTTCCAGGCCGCGCAGAAACTGGCCGAGGCCGCGACGGTCCTTAGCCTGAACCCCGCCGCGATCCAGCTGCGTTATCTGCAGACCCTGACCGAGATCGCCGGCGACAAGAACTCCACCACGATCTTCCCGGTCCCGATCGATCTCCTGGAGCCCTTCTTCAAACGGCGGGAACCCGGGAAATAAGGGAGCCGTTTGACAACGATTTCTTTCTTCACTACAATAAACCGTATGAAGGCCAACCTCACCGGTTTGGACGTTCAAAACCGTCTCAAAAAATGGGCGGAGGCAACGGCTCTTTCTTTAGAACTGCTTGAGGCGTCCCTTAAAAAAGACTTTCCGGATCTGTCGGAAAAAGAACTGCGTCTGAAGGTGGTCGAACGGCTTAATACCTTCCGGCGCATCCGACTCTCGGAAGAATGACTTCGCCCGCCCCCGAGAACTTCTATCAACAGCTACTTCATATCTGCCATTTCCTTGAAAGCAATCGGATCCCCTACATGATCGTCGGCGGCATCGCCGTCAGCATCTGGACTGCTCCGCGGGCGACGGTGGATCTGGATTTCGTCATCGGCCTTAATGAAGAAACGCTGCCCTCTTTCATCAAATCCGCCGCCGAGGCGGGGCTCGTCGTTTTCGATCCCAAACCCATGGAATTTAAAAAGGTGAAGCTGCTTAGGATGTTCCTTAAAGGCACGGAGTCCCAGCTTCTCATGCTGGATTTTATCCTTGCGGATGACGAGTACAAGCGTGAATCGTTAAAGAGGGCCGTTGTCCTCAAATGGGAAGAACAAGAAATCAAGGTGGCCTCGCCTGAGGATGTTATCCTTCTTAAACTTTTAAGCGGCCGCGGTCAGGACAGGGTGGATGTGGAGAACATCATCCAAATGCAAAAAACTTCTTTGGACAGGACCTATCTTCAACGCTGGGCCAAACGCCTCTCTCTATCGGAATCCCTGACTCAATTCTTGGGGAAATGACCCCATCCACCCTGTGCCGGGATCGTTGCATCCACCGGCCTGCTGTGTTTTCCTTCGCGCGGGGAGGAAATTTTTCGCCCGACGGCTTCGTCCGTGCAGGCCTCTCTTATCACGCAGGCGGAACGTTGGAAGGTCTGCGATGGGCTTGACTCCGAGAGAGCTCCTCAGCGCATCTTGAAGTATCGGAAGATGCGCACCTTGAGAAAATCCACCGCGATCAAACAACCGATCACCAGCGCCAGCAGGCCTGCAGCCAATGCAGGCGGGATCGCGGCCATTAGAATGCCTTGAGTGGCCAGAACACCGACAAGAACCCCATCGAGAAAAGTGCTCAGCAGCAGCCAGGATCCGGGCATCGAATGCCAGAAATGACGGCGCTCGCGCACCAGATACACCATGCCTTGGCCGGTCAGCACCAGCATGACGAAGATCAGGGTTTGCAGTTGCGGCAAGGGCAGATGCAGCCAATGACGCGCGGCGAAGAACACGGCAAAAGAAAGGATCAGAACCGGCACGGCCAGCGCTCCGGCCGTGAGCATCAAGGTGGGAATGTCCCAGCGGTCCGGCGTGTGGGAAAAGGACACACGGTCGCCGGCGATCGCCATGGTCACGAAGTCGTTGGTAAAGAGCAGCAGCACCATGAGCAACGGCGTAATCACCAGGACGCCGGTGAGCATCACGCCCAGACTCAGGAAAATCGCGAGTTCCATCGTCTTGACGATCTTGTTCAGTGTATAGGTCAGCATGCGTTGGTAGATGCGCCGGCTGGTTTCCACCGCGGCGAGCAGATCGGAAAGCCCGGATCGGGTGAGCACCAGACTGGCGGCCGACTTGGCCACATCGGTAGCCTCCGAGACGGCAACGCCCACCTCGGCCTGCTTGAGCGCGGGCGCGTCGTTGACCCCATCGCCGGTCATGCCCGTCACACGGCCGGCCTGCTGCAAGGCCCGCACCAGGCGGAATTTGTCTTCCGGAAAGACGCGCGCGAACCCATCGCAATCCAGAACCGGCGCGCCGTCCTCCCCGCGCAGCGCTTCCGCCGGGCAGATGCGATCGCCGATTCCGACCCGCGCAGCCACCCCGCGGGCGGTGATTAGATTGTCGCCCGTCACCATCAGAACCCGCACCCCCAACTCCCGCAGGCCTTGGACCACCGACGCGGAATCCTCGCGCAGAGGGTCTTCCAACGACACCAGCCCCGCCAAGCGGAGGGCCCCATCCGTGCCCACGGCCACGGCCAGAACACGATAGCCTTCCGCCGCCAGACGCTCCACCTCCGTGTCAATGTCAGGCGGGTTTTGAACCTGCGCGGCGACCGCGCGCGGCGCCCCCTTGAGCACCCGCAGCCTTTGTCCGTCCCGTTCAAAGACGGCCTCGGTCCGCCGGGTTTCCGGATTAAAGGGGAGAAACTCCAAGCGTCGTCCCGCAGAAGCAAGCAGACCGCGCTCCCGTGCGGCGCCCAGGATCGCGAGATCGATCGGGTCCTGGCCCGCGTCATCGCTGGCCATCGCAGCCAGGCGCAGGAGTTCCTCCTCGGTCTGGGGCGGATAGGGGCGCAGCGCCGCGGGACGCAGCCGGTTTTGGGTCAGGGTCCCGGTCTTGTCGCTGCACAGGATCTCCATCGCGGCGGCCTCCTCGATGGCGGAAAGCCGCGTCACCAGCACGCCGCGCGCCGCCAACTCCTGCGCGCCCAAGGCGGTGGCCAGTGAAAACGTGGCGGGCAGGGCCGCCGGAACCGAGGCGATCAGGAGGATCAAGGCAAAGGGGAGGACATCCGACAGGGGCATCCCCGTCGCCACCGAATAGACCAGCAGCGCACTCACCAAGACCGCGTCCAGAACGATCAGGTATTTGACAATGGTGAAGATCAGGTTTTCGAGATGGCTGACGGCTTTTGCGGTGCGAACGAGCTCGGCGGTCTTTCCGAAATAGGTTCGCGGCCCGGTGGCGGTCACCTCGCCGTTCGCCTCCCCCCGCTTGATCACCGCGCCGGCGTAAGCCGCGGCGCCGGGACCGGCTTCGACCGGGAGCGACTCCCCGGTCAGCGCCGATTGATCGAGCAGCAGCGCGCCGTCAAACAAGCGGATATCCGCCGGCACCAAATCGCCCAGCCGCAGATGCACCACGTCCTCCGGCACCAGTTCCCGTGCGGGGATCTGCTGCCAACGGCCGTCGCGCCGCACCCGCGCCCGGACGGTGAGGCGGCGACGCAGCAGGGCCAGCGCCTGATTGGCGCGGTTTTCGTGAATGAAACTGACGGCGGCGTTGAAGACCAGCAGGAGCGCGATGATGACGGCTTCATCGAACTTGTCCAGAAAGAGCTGCAGCGCGATGGCGGCTTCCAGCATCCACGGCACCGGCGCCCAGAACTTGCTCAAGAATGCGAGCCCCGGATGACGACGGGCCTCCGCCACTTCATTCGGACCGACCTGTCGCAGTCGTTCCTCGGCCTGCGCGCCCGTCAATCCCTGTTCCATTAAAAGTTTCTCCCGGTCATTTCAGTCGGCCGCGACAAGGCGGGCTATCCCAGCGTCCTGCGGAAGCGCAGCACGCTCAGCGCGAAGATCGCGACGGCGAGGACGGCCAGCGGGACGACCTGCGGCCAGAGCGTGTCGATCCCGGCCCCCTTCAGGAAGATGCCACGAATAATGACGAGGAAATACCGCACGGGAGAGAGGTACGACAGGTCCTGGAAGAAGACCGGCATGTTGGCGATCGGGAAGGCGAAGCCGGAGAGGATCATCAACGGCAGCATGATGAAGAAGACGGTCAGCTGGGCCTGGTTCTGCGTCTTGGAGATCGTCGAGACGAACAGCCCCAGCCCCAGCGTCGTCAGGATATAGACCGCCGCCAACGCGAACAGGAGCGGGATGCTCCCCCGGACCGGGACGTCGAACCAGAAGATCCCGAACAGCAGAACGATGCCGATGTCGATGAACCCGATCACCACGAACGGCAGCAGCTTTCCGATCATCAATTCCGACCGGCGGAGCGGCGTGATGATCAACTGATCGAGCGTCCCGATCTCCTTTTCCTTCACGATGCCCAGCGCGGTCATCATGCTCGTGATCACGACCAAAAGCAGCGCGATGACGCCCGGGATCATATAATTCTTGCTCAGCAGGTCCGGGTTGTACCAGACGCGCAGGCGGCCGTTTATGATAGGGGCTCGCGCCTGCCCGCCGGCAGGCAGGTCGCCCTCCGACGACAGAGCCGTCCCATCGCTTGCATAGACACGGGTCAGCTGAATATTGGAGGAAAAAGCTTCCGTGATCCGGTTGACGTAGTCGAGGCCGATGAGCGCGGTGTTCGAGTTGCTGCCGTCCACGATCGCCTGGACCGCGACGGGCCTTCCCCCCCGGATGCGCCGGCCGAAGTCCGGCGGAAGGACGAGGACGACGACGGCCCGGCCTCGGTCGATCCGGTCGACCGCCTCGCGGTAGTTGTTCACGTAGTCCCTGACGACGAAGTACTCGGTCGGCGTGAACGCGCGGATGTAGGCCCGGCTTTCGGCCGTGCGGCTCTGGTCCCAGACCGCGATCGTGAGGTTCTTGATATCGAAGGTCGCCCCGTATCCGAGAAGGATCAGCTGGAGCACCGGCGCGATGAACAGGATCGGGAACAGCCGGGGGTCCCGTTGGAGTTGTTTGGCCTCTTTCCAGGCCATGGTCAGAATGCGCTGGATCACGTCGGCCTCACGTCATGATCGGTCCGAAACACCGCACCCTTTCAGGCCTCTTCCCGCGCGGCGAATCGCCGGATGCTGATCGTGATCACCGCCAGGCCGAAACCCAGAAGGATCAGCGTGTGCGGCCAAACCGCTTCCGCCCCGACCCCCTTCAACAGGATCGCGCGCAGGATGATCAGAAAATGGGTCGACGGAATCAGGAAGCTCACGCCTTGAAGCTGCCACGGCATGCTTTCGACCGGGAAAATGAAACCGGAGAGGATGAAGGTCGGAAGGAGCGTGCTGATCAGGCTGATGAAAAAGGCCACGGCCCGCGTCCTGGCGATCGTGGAAATCAGGAGCCCCATTCCCAGCGTCGCCGGAAGAAAAACCAACGTCTGTCCGAACAGCTGGATCGCGCTTCCGCGAAAGGGGACATGAAACACCACCACGCCGGTCAGCACGGTTAGGACGATCACGACGAGGCTGATGATCCCGTACGGGAGCATCTTGCCCAGGATCACCTCCCACGGCCGGGCCGGGCTTAACAGGAGCACCTCGAGGTTGCCCAGCTCGCGCTCCCGCACCACGGCCATGGCCGGGAGAGCGACGCCGATGATCATGATCAGCAAGCCGACGATTCCGGGCGTGATGAAGATGGTGCTGTTCAGGTCCGGATTGAACCAGACACGGCTCTCGACCCCGATCGCCGCCCGCGGGGCGGCGGCGCGCAGCCGATCCGGGGAATAGCCGCGGAGCACCTGCTCCACGTAACCCCCGGCCACGCTCGCCGTGTTGTTGTCCGATCCGTCGAGAAGGATCTGGATCGAATCCGGAAACCCGGAACGCACCCGGTCCCCGAAGCGGGGCGGGATTTCAAGATAGACACTGGCCCTTCCCCGGTCCAGCAGCTCCGCCTCTCGTCCGCAGGCCTGCCCGTCCGGCAGGCGGGCCTCCGCGTCGACCGATTTGAAATAGCCGGAGCTGAAGAAGGCTTCGGCCAGCGCTCGTGACTCGGGCGTGCGGTCCCGATCGCAGACCGCGGTGCGGATCTGCTTGATGTCCAGGTTGATCGCAAACCCGAACAGGATCAGAAGCAGGACCGGCATCAGGACGACCAGCCCCAGCGTCCGGGGATCCCGCCGGATCTCGATAAATTCCTTGACCATGATCGCCCAAAGAGGACCCATCCGAATCCGCCTTTTATCCACAACAACGTTGGATCATCCGCGGGTGGCCGAGACGGGGCGCCCCATCCGCCCGCAACGGAAAATCCCCGCCGGGTGGGGATGGCGGGCCTCACCGGAAAGTTAAACGCAGTGAGGACGGATGGGGCTGTCGAAGGACAGGACCCGCTGATCACCCCTACATTGTTTTCGACAACGAAACGAAGACATCCTCGATCGACGGCTGGATCCGCTCCAGCCGCTCCACCGAAATCCCCGCCTCCTCCAAGGCGGCCCGCAGGCGCGGGATGGCCTCGTCCGCGCGGGGCACGGCCACGTGGAGATCCTCCCCGTAGATATTGACGTCGAGGATGCCGGGAAGCCCCCGGATCCTGCGGAAGGCCTCGTTGAGCCGTCCGGTCCGGACCGTCACGATTTCATGGGCGTGGAATTCGGTCCGGATCCTGAACGGACTGTCGAGCGCGGCGAGCCGGCCCTTCCAGATGAAACCGATCCGGTGGCAACGCTCGGCCTCCTCCATGTAATGCGTCGTCACGAACAGCGTCTTCCCCTTTTCGGCCAGGCCGTAGAAGTAGTCCCACATCGTCCGCCGGGACACCGGATCGATACCCGCCGTGGGTTCGTCCAGGAAAACCACTTCGGGATCGTGGACGATGGCGCAGCCGAGCGCGAGCCGCTGCCTCCATCCCCCCGAAAGCTGCGAGGCCAGGGTTTTGCGGTACGGCTCGAACCCGAGCGAGTCGATCACCTCCCGCGTTTTCTCGCGGGCCGTCGCGGCATCGAGATACAGGCGTGAATAAAACCAGAGATTCTCTTCCGCCGTCAGGTCGGAATAGAGACCGAAACTCTGGGACATGTAGCCGACGAGCGGTTTGATGCGGTCGTTCTCCCGATTCACGTCGAGGCCCAGGATCGTCGCGGCTCCCGAGGTCGGCCGGAGAATCCCGCAGAGCATCCGGATCGTCGTGGACTTCCCCGCCCCGTTAGGCCCGAGGAAACCGAAAATCTCGCCCTTCCCGATCCGGAAACTGACATCGTCCACCGCCGCGACGACTCCGAATCGTTTGACCAGGCGGTCGGCCGCGATGGCCGGCGACGGCGCGCTCACGGTCGCCCCCCGTCCAGCAACAGTTCCACGTCGGCCGGCATGCCGGGCTTCAGCTCGCCGTTTGCATTCCCGACGGCGACCTTCACCTCGAACACCAGCTTGACCCGTTCCTCTTTCGTCTGGATCGTCTTGGGCGTGAACTCCGCCTTGTCCGAAATATAGGTCACTTTCCCGGAATAGAACTTGCCGGGGAAACTGTCGACCGAGACGCGGGCGTTCTGGCCCAGCTTCACGCGGCCGAGGTCCGTTTCCTTGATATAGATAGTCACCCAAAGATGGTCCAGATCGCCCAGCGTCACGACGGGCGAACCCACCGTCGCGATCTCGCCGACCTCGCGGTTCTTCAGCAATACGGTAGCGGCCCGCGGGGCCGAGAGGCGGGTCTGGTCCAGCTGCGCCTGGGCCAGTTCCAGCGCGGCCTGCGTCCGATCGAGCTCCCCGCGTGCGGCGTCGATCACCGGCCGCCGCGTGCCGGCCTTCTGCAGATCCAGATGCTCCTTGGCCTCCCGCTGCTTGGCCGCCGCCACATCGTACGAAGTTCGGGCGCGCTCCCATTCCTGGTCCGAGGCCACCTTGTCCTTGTGAAGACGGTCCAGCCGCTCCCAGTCGGTCCGGCTCTTCTCCACGTTGGCCTGCGCCTCCTCCAAGGCGGCCTCGGCCTTCTTGATCTCCTGCTCGCGCGAACCGGCCTCCAGATTTTGAAGGTTGGACCGCGCCGCGGCCCGTTGGGCCTCGGCCTCCCGAACCTGGGCCTCCAGCTCGCGTCGCTCGATCACGGCCAGGAGTTGGTCCTTCTGGACCCGGTCGCCCTCGTCCACCGTGATTTGCTCGATCCGGCCGGTGAGCTTCGGCGCGATCTCGACCTCGGTCGCCTCGATCGTCCCGCTGGCCGCGATCCGATCTCCGTTTGAAGGGCGATCGAAATACCGAAGCGCCGCGAGCCATCCCAGAACCGCAACGGCGACGACCGCGGTCGCGACGATCCGGACCCTCGTCATCGCTTTCCCTCCCCCTCGCCGCTTCCCGAAAGAACCTGCCGCCCCAGGGCCCGATCCAGCCGGGCCTTGGCCGACTGGAAATCATAGACGGCGTTGGTCAGGTTCGCCTGAGCCGAGATCAGGAGACTCTCGGCATCGAGCACTTCGGTGTTCGTCGTGACGCCCGCCTGAAACCGCTCGTCGGTGATCCGATAATTCTCCTTCGCCTGCTCGACCGCCGTCCGGGCCACCCCGATCTTCTCCTTTGCCTCGACCGCGCCGAGGTACTGCTCGCGGACCTCCAGGGCGATGCGGTCCTCGATCGCCTGGAGATCCAGTTCGCTCTGGCGCAGCCGAAGCCGCGCGCGCTCGACGTCCCGCTCGGTCTTCCCCCATTCCCAGAAGGTCCAGCGCAGAACGCCCAAAACTTCCCAGTTCTCCGGGAGAATGCTCGGGGTCTCTTTATCCCGGTCGTAGTTGGCCAGCGCGCTCACATTGGGGAAATAACCGCTTTGGGCCAGTTTCCGACGGATCTCCATCGTCCGGATTTGGGTCCGCCCGGCCGCGAGTTCCGGGCGGAGCTCCCGCGCGATTTTCACGGCGTCCTCGTAGGAGATCAACTCGGCCGATTCCGGCTGATCCTCCCGGGACGCCAAGGCCAGCGGCGTCGTGAGGTCCTGGCGAAGCAGATTGTTCATCGTCATCCTGGCCAGCTCGGCGTCGTTCTTCGCCGTGAGAAGCCGCTGTTCGGCTTCGGCTTTGTTGACGGTCGTTTTCAGGACTTCGTTGAAGGGAACGCTGCCGGCGTCGTACGACGCCTTCACCACCCGGAGATGCTCTGTCAGATCCCGGACCTGCTGTTCGGCCACGTCCTTCAACCGCTCCGTCTTCAAAATATCCCAATAGGCCAATTCCACCCGGAGAAGAAGATCCTGAAGGTTCTGCTGATGGAGCAAAGCGGCCAGTGTCGATCCCAGCCGGGCATCCTGATACGCGTAGTACACCGCACCGCCGGTGAACAAGGGCTGCTCGAGCGTCAGGCGCAAACCGTAGTTGGCCAACACGCCGGTTTGCACATCGGCCTGCGTCGGCGGCAGGAGCGGCGCGGTGCTGAAGCTGCCGGCCGGAAGCTGGATTCGCGGGGCGGTCCCGACGCGGCTGTACCTCGCCTCGGCCGAAAGTTTCGGGAAAAAATCGGCATAGCGACCCCGGGCCTCGGCTTTCGCGCCCAACACGTCGGCCTCCGAGGACTTCAGCCCGAGATTCCGCTCCAGCGCCAGCCGCTTCAGGTCCTCCAGCCCCATCGCCCGGCCCGTCTCCGGTTCCGGGGACTGCGCCGGCGCCGGCGGCGCCACGGGAAGGAGTCCCAGCCCAACAATCAAAAGGATCAACCCGGACCGTAGGAGCGTGCCGCCGGGCGTCACGGCTTGGATCTTCTTCCCGCGGGTCTTCATGGAATCACCACCTCTTCCCCTTCCTTTAAGCCGTGAAGGACTTCGGCGTCCCATCGGTCCATCGCGCCCAAAACCACCCGTCGAATCTCGGGCCGGCCCCGACCGTCCTTCACAACCATCACGTAAGAACCGTTTTCATCCTGCCGGATCGCGCGGCGCGGGATTTTTAAGACGCGGTCGGCCCGGACGACGTCGATTTTCACGTCCACCGTCATGCCCAATTTAAACGGGGGCAAGCAAGCGTCGGGCTTTGCCCGCGCTTGCGCGGGGACACGGGGGGCATCGGAGGACCCTGTTCCTTCTTCGCCGCACGGGCCCCCCGATTCAATCTTCCGAAGCTCAATCTTGGCTTCTAAAACCTTGGTGTCGGAGATTTTGGACGGGTCCTCCAGCTTGATCGACCGCCGGCCGACGCGCTCTCCGATCTCGATCACTTTCCCGGTGAAAACACGGCCGGGATAGGAGTCCGCCGTAATCGAGGCCTCCTGGCCGAGCGCCAGATGTCCGACGTCGTCCTCATCGATCTCGGCCCGGACCCGGACGGCCGAGGTATCCGCGATCGTCAGAATGGGGCTGCCGGCCTTGACCGATTCCCCCGCCTCGCGGTATTTCGCGATCACCTTCCCCGAAACGGGCGAGGCGATATGCATGTCCCTTAAAAGCGCCTCGGCCATTTCGAGACTGGCGCGGGCCAGATCCCGCTTCGCGTCGGCGCTGTCAAACTGGGACTTGGATGCGGCGTTGGACTGAAGGAGGCGCCGGCTGCGCGAATAATCGAGCTCCGCATCCTTCAACTCCGCGCGCGCCTGGTCGACGGCGGCCTTGGCGTACGCGTCGTCCATCACGATGACGGTCCGGTCCTTCGCGACCTCGTCGCCTTCCTTCACGGCGATGGACCGGATCCGCCCGTCGACCTTCCCGGCCAGGTCGACGGTCGTCTTCGCCTCGACCCGGCCCCGGGACGCGATGCGATCCAGGATGTTGCCGTAGGTCGCCCTCGCCGTTTGACCCGGACCGGACGGGCCGCGAAGCGTCCAAAGGCCCGCGACGACGAGACCCGCCGCCAGAATAAAGACCGCCCACCCGATCACGCGCTTCATGATATCAGAACTCCGTCCTCCAAGCGATAGACCCGATGAACCAGATCCATCATGCGCGCGTCGTGCGTCACGACCACGACGGATCGGTTTTCCTTCACCACGAGGTCCCGCAACAGCTCGATGATGGCATGGCCCGTCTTGGAGTCGAGGTTGCCTGTCGGCTCGTCCGCCAGGATCAACGGCGGCCGGTTCACAAGCGCCCGCGCGATCGAGACGCGTTGCTTCTGCCCGCCGGAGAGATCCCGGGGAAGGAAATCCGCCCGGTCGCCGAGCCCGACCGCCTCCATCATTTCCCGGGCCCGCCGCTTCGATTCCGATCCCCGGACTTCCCGAAGGTTCAGGGCCACCTCGACGTTCTCCAGCGCGGTCAGCGCTGAAAAAAGATTGAAGCTTTGGAACACGAACCCGATCGACCGCAGGCGAACCCGCGTCAGGTCGTCCTCCTCCCACCGCACCGGACGGCCCTCGATGATCACCTCGCCCCGGGTCGGCCGGAGGATGCAGCCGATCATCGAGAGCAACGTCGTCTTGCCGGACCCGGACGGGCCCATGATCGCCACGCTCTCGCCGGGCTTCACCCGAAGCGACACGTCGCGCACCGCCTCCACGGCCACCGGCCCTTCTTCATAGACTTTGCGAAGCCCCCGGGCCTCCAGAATGTATTCGTTCATGCCCGGAAGACCATCACGGGGTCCAGCGTCTTCACCTTCCGGATCGAGACGATCGAGGCCGCAAGGCACATCGCCAGCGTGAGCACCGAGACGGCGCCCATCAACGGCGGGGGAATCAACATGGCGATCCCCAGCGCATCATAGCCCTTCTTGATAAACAACACCAACACCAGACCGATGATAAAACCGATGGCGGCATTCACGGCGGCCTGCTCCAGAATGATTTTATAGATCGTCCAGTTCGTCGCCCCGATCGCCTTGAGCGTCCCGAATTCTCGGATGTGCTCGATGGTGGAGGAGTAGATCGTCTGGCTGACCACCACCGCCCCGACGACAAATCCCACAAAGGCCGTCAGCAGAAATCCCATCCCCATGCCGGTGGCGACCGTCCAGTACCAGCGGGTCTTGGCGCTCAACCCGGCCTGCGTGTAGACGTCCACGTTCTTCACGTGCTCCCGAATGCGTTGGGCGACCTCCTCGACCGATGCTCCCGGAACCGTTTTGACCAGGAGGAAGACGGGCTCGCGGAAGTAGGGGTTAAAGATCGCCGCCGTGTCGTAGGAGGCAATCACATAGGGAGCGGTCGTGATCGACTTGAGTCCCCGCGTCAGCCCGACGACTTTGACCCGGTAGTCGTTGATCTCGCGGACGTCCCCCACTTTGAGCCGGCCCAACCGTTTGACCGAAGACTGGTCCACGATCACGAACTCCCCGCCCTTGACGTCCGTCGGCCGGCCCGCCGCCAGGCGCCAGGGAAAACCCAGCGGCCCGTCGGGATCCAGCCCGAGAATCTCGACCTGCTCCGTCCCGCCGCCGAACAGCTTCATCACCCCCCAGGAGTGGATCATCTTTTCGACATCGGCCACGCCCTTGACCTCCTTGACCTGTTCCACTTTGCGCTCCGGAATCGGCCAGGCGAAATTAAAGTTCTGAAGATTTTTCGACGTGATCCAAATGTCGGCCGGGATCGACTCCACGATGAACGAGGCGTCCTGCATGAAACCGAGATACACCCCGATCGTGGTGAAAATGAGGACGACCGAGAAGGTGATGCCGATCAGCGTGATGGCCAAACGGGTCCGGTCGTGAAACAGATTTTTTCGAGCAATCGAGGGCATGGTGATCGATTCCCCCCGCTAGGCTTGCTTTACAACAAAACCCGCACCGAATAATTTGATCAGGGTCTCTTTGGCTTCTTCCAGCGTGTACGACTTTTCCTTTTTGAACAGGTCCGGATGGGTCTTGCGTAAAAGCCAGCCGAGAACGATGTTCTCCACCGCGCCGAACAAAAAGCTCCGCGCGATTTTGGTGTTGATGTCCTTTCGGATCACCCCCCGCGCGATCCCTTCCTTGAGGATCGACTCCAAGAGGTCGAGAAATTCCAGGATCACGGACATCGGCTGGGTGGAAAAACATTTCCCGCTCTGGCGGAGTTCGACCAGGAACACCTCGGCCAGCATGGGGTCGGCCTCGAATAGATCCAGGACCTTGACCAACACCAAGGCCAATTTTTGAACCGGATCTTGAATCGGATTGAGCGCCGCTCGCAGGGATTGGATCAGTTCGCGACAGGTCCGCTCAAAAATAGTAAGGATCAGATCGTCTTTGCTCTTGAAGTAGTTGTAGATCGTGCCCTCGGCCACGCGGGCCTCGCGCGCGATGGCGGCCGTGCGGGCGCGGGAAAAACCGCGCCGGGCGAACACCTTGATCGCGGCTTTGAGAATGAGATCCTTGCGGTCGATCGCGGGCCGGGCCATGGAAGTCGGCTCCTATAATGAGTGAGCAATCACTCATTATATTACCGGCGAAGGCCGGCCGATGTCAAGGCCGGGAATTTACAGAGAATCAAGGAAGGCCTTAGGAGGTGCTCAGGGCGGACGGAGACAAGCCCCACGGCGACTCATGGATCCACCGCGTGAACTCTTCGGACGGCAACGGCTTGCTAATGTAATAACCCTGCGCCGCATCACAGCCCATGGGCGACAGCCGGTCCCACAGATCCTGGGTCTCCACGCCCTCCGCGATCGCGCGGAGGCCCAGACTGTGGGCCAGGTCGATCGTGGAACGAACAATGACCACATCGTTTTGATTCCGACCCATGTTGATGATGAAGGATTTGTCGATCTTGATCGTATCCACAGGAAGCTTCTGGAGATAAAACAGGGAGGAATAGCCGGTTCCGAAATCATCGATCGAGAGGCGAATGCCCATCTCATGAAGCTTCGTCAGCACGTCCAGGGCGTGCACCGGATCGGCCATGATGGCGCTCTCGGTGATCTCGAATCGCATCCAGCCGGGATTCACCCCGGCCGATTGAAGTTGCTCGGCCACCAGGGCCGGCAGCTTGGGGTCCAGCAGGTTGCGCGCCGACAGGTTGACCGAGACGGTCAATTCCATTCCGGCCTCATGCCAGGCCTTGCACTGTCGCATTCCGGCCGCCATGACCCACCGCGTGAGGGGATGGATCAAGCCGGTCTGTTCCGCCGGTAGGATGAACTGATCCGGAGGGATGAGGCCCCGAAGCGGGTGTTTCCAGCGGACCAGCGCCTCGGCCGCGACGGTGTGCCGGGTTTTCATGTCGATTATAGGCTGGTGATACAGGCGCAGTTCGTTATGCTCGATGGCGTAATGCAGCTCGGCCATCAGAGCGAGGCGCTGCGGACTGTGTTTGTCTTTGGCCGGATCGTACACGGCGTAGGGAATTCCGGTGCGCTTGCAGAGATTCAACGCAATGTCCGCGCGTCGAAAAAGGGCCTCGGCCGTCTCCCCGTGATCGGGATAAAGCGCGATGCCGATGCAGGTTTCGATCCGGATGGGAAGATTATCGATCAGGAAGGAGGGATTGAGTGCTTTCAGGATCTTTTGGACCGCCGCGTCGATATCGTTCGCGTTTTCCAGATTCAGCAACAGAATCGAAAATTCATCCCCGCCCGGACGCGCCACGACGTCCCGGTCGAACATCGCCTCCCGCAACCTCCGGCCCACAGATCTTAAAACCTCATCGCCCCGTTCATGCCCCAACGTATCGTTGATCTCTCTAAAACGGGCCAGGTCCACCAGCAAAAGGGCCATCCGTCGGCCCCGTTCCGGGTCGGTGCGAATTCCGTTGAGCAGCCGGTTGTAGAACATCGTGCGGTTCGGAAGCCCGGTCAGCGTGTCATAATTCGCGGCGTGCTGAACCATCGCCTCCGCCTCACGGCGTTCCGTGATGTCCTCCGCGATTCCCGTGATGCGGTAAACCTGTCCCGCGGCGTCCCGGACCGGAAAGGCACGGTCGCGGATCCATCGGATGGAACCGTCGGGTTGGATGATTCGATACTCCTCGTCATACGTTCCCTGGCCCTGTTTTTCCTTCGCGGCTTTCAAGACGCGATAGCGGTCCTCCGGATGGATCGAATCCAGCCAGGTTTGCGGACGTTCGTAAAGGTCCTTGCAGGCGCGGCCCCAGATCTTTTCATACCCTGGACTGACATACAGCATCTCATCATTCCCGGCGTTGGTCATCCAGAAAACCTCGCGGATGCTCTCGGCGATCTGCCGGAAACGCTCCTCACTTCGGATCAGCGCCTCCTGTTCCCGTTTGCGATCCGTGATATCCCGAAAATACCAAACTCGGCCGAAGTACCGCCCGTCCGCGCCAAACATAGGCGCCGAATAGCGGTCGACGATCCGTCCGTCCGTCAGCATCAGCTCCTCGTGGCTTTTTTCTTCCCTGTGCCCGTAGAGATACTTGACCCTGGCGAGAAACGCTTCGGGGTCTTTCATCTCGCGCACGACGGACTGGAGCACGGGCTCATCCACAGCCGCCCGGACCATGGCATCGGGAATGTTCCAAAGATCGATAAACCGCTTATTGTAGGATATGATTTTGGCCTCTTCGTCCACCACCAGGATGGCGTCCGGCGATGCCTCCTGCTGGGTCAAGAGAATGGTGTTCCTGAATTCCAATTCCTGTTGAGCCCGCTTGCGCTGGGTGACGTCTTGCGTTACGCCGATCAATCGTACGACTTTTCCCGTATGGTCTTTCACCGCGCGCCCCTGTGTCTCAAGCCATCGAAGATCGCCGTTGGGTTGAATGAACCGGAAATCAAACGGGTCAAAGGACCCTCCTTGAAGAAAGGCGCGATCCACCGCTTGACTGAATTTTTCGCGGTCTTCGGGATGGATCATTTGAAGGAAGGACGTAAGCGTGCCGCCCGAATCGGGAAGATCCGGACCATACACTGCTTCATAATGGCCGCTTCGGATCAGACGGTCGGTCCGGACATCCCAGTCCCAGGTATGCATCCGGGCCGTATCGATGGCCATGCGGAGCCGCTCTTCGCTTTCCTTGAGCGCATCGCCGGCCAGTTTGCGTTGGGTAATGTCTTCGGCGATGCCGGCCACGCGATGGACGACGCCCTTCTCATCCCGGATCGGAAAAGTGCGAGCCCAGATCCAACGGATGGAGCCGTCCGGCCTGACAATCCGATATTCCATCTTAAAATTCTCAGGATCGTTTCCGAATTGGGCCTCGACACGTGAACGGTCCTCCGGATGCACGCTCTCCCGCCATGCTTCCGGATGTTCATACAGGCTTTGACAGGTGCGGCCCCAAACGCCCTCGTACGCCGGACTGATATAGATCACGGGCGTTCCCATCGGGCCGGTCAGAAAGAAAACCTCGTAGATGTTTTCGGCCACCTCGCGGAAGCGCTCCTCGCTTTGCCGGAGCTGCTCCTCGGTCCGCCGGCGCTCGGTAACGTCCCGCACGTTCAGCACGATCCCGGTCCGCGTCGGATCGATCGAGATATACTTGCCCAGGATCTCGAAGATCAACCAACTATTCTCTTTGGACCGCAAGCGCATCTCGAGGGTGTACGTCGTGCCGGGGGATTTGACGGCGCCGGCCAGGACCTCCAGCGCCCGGGGCGCGTCATCGGGATGAACCAACTGCAGACCCGATTGGCCGATCAACTCGCCGCGCCGGTAATGCAGAAGCCGTTCCGCCGAGGGGCTGACGTATTGGATCGTCAGGTCTGCGCTCAGCATGGCGGTGATGTCCGAGGCATTCTCAATCAGGACACGGTAATACTGTTCCGTGCGACGCAGCTCCTCCTCGGCCTTTTTGCGGTTCCGCCGCTCCCCGGCCTCCCGCAGTTCCCGCTCCACCGCCGGTATCAATCGTTTCAGATTGTATTTCATGATGCAGTCGTGCGCGCCGGCCTTCATGGCTTCCACCGCCACGTCCTCGCCGATCACCCCGGACACGAGGATGAACGGCAGGTCAAGGCCGCTTTCCTGCAACCGCTTCAACGCCGCCGGGCCGGAAAACTTCGGAAGACTGTAATCGCTGATCACGATGTCCCACGTCTGTTCGGCCAGCGCCGCGGTCAGGGCCGGCCCGGTGTCCACACGCCGATAGACCGGATCATATCCGCCGTGTCGGAGTTCTTGCGCCAACAACGCCGCGTCGTCTTCCGAATCTTCGATGATTAACACGCGAAGAGACTTACTCATGGTTGCTTTTCCCGACTGTTTCCTAACGCCGCCGCCGGCCGTTGGCAGAGGGCGATAAGGACGCCGATTTCACGCGCGGGCAAAGGCGTGCCGCCCTACGCGGTAAGAAGGTCAATCGACCTAAAACCGCCATGCGATCTTTCCGTAAGCGCTGCGCTGGATTTCCTCCCGGCTCGGACTTGGTGCGCCAAATTCCGGATGATGATCGTGGAGAAGGTTTTGCCCGACCACGGAGAGTTCGAGGTTGTTGATCGGTCGCCAGCCGATGCGGACATCCAATTCATAGTAGCTCGGCACGGTTTCGGCCACCCCCGCATTATTGACGTGCAAGGTGTCCACCCAGCGCAGGCCGGCGTCAAGTTCCACGTTTTGCGGCAGATCCATGGAGGAACGCAGTGAGAACTGGTGTTCAGGGTCGCCCGTTTCATTGAGCGCATTATTGAAGTCCGTCTGGCCCGGTTTGACGCGAAGGTGCTCTTTGAGAAGATTGTAACCGCCGTGCAAGCGCCACCCATCGAGCGCCTGGAAATTGGCGCCAAGCTCGCCTCCGTACGTCTTGCCTTCGAGATTGTTTTGGAAGAAGAAGGGCAGGATCGTGACGGGCGTAAGGCTTGTGCTTCTTATCTGATCGTAATCGTTGTAAAACGTCGAGATGGAGGCGGTAACTTTTTGACCCAGTCGAGCGCGATAGCCCAGTTCATATGCGATCACCGTTTCGGAATCGAAGTCCGATCCTCCTTTCAGAACGACAAGGTTGGGCGGCGCGGGCTCGGATAGGTCCCGGTCAAGACGGGATGGGGTCCGAACCGCGCGTGAAATCGCGGTCCAAACGGTCTGTTGCTGAGTGGGTATCCATGCGAGCCGCACATTCGGCTCCACTTCCAATCCGGTATAATCGTTGTGTTCGACCTTCGTCCCGACGGTCAGAGACAGCTTTTCCAAAAGCGCGATCTCATCCTGCGCGAATCCGCTGTATAGATTGTGATCCAAAATCGGCGGGAAAAAAGCCAACGCCGGCGTGTTTCCAACCACGTCATGGGTGTAGCGATAGCCGAGACCCCACACGAAGCGGTTGGGCCCCAAACGGAAGCCATGCTGAAAATCGAGGTCATAGGTATCGAGGTCATCCTGCAAGATGCCGGCAGGAGCAAACGGTGTTGAATTAACCACAAAGGCCGGAATCGGGTCGGACAGGTGCGTCCTGTCGTAGTAAAATTGCAGGCTCATATCGGAATCATACGAAAAAGAATGCGACCAACGGCCCAGAATATTGCCGCCGCTGACCCCCGCGTCGCCTCCGGTCGGGATGTCTTCATGGCCGCTGTAATAATCACCTTGCAAGGTGAGTTTATTGTTTGGAGACGCCTCGGAATCGATCCGGAACCCGCCCGGCCCCATCCGCCACGAGTCCGAGGCGCTATCCCCGTTGGCCAAGACTTCATCGCCCCGATTGAAATACTGGCCATAAACTCGAAAATACACATCGGGAGCAAGCGTTCCGCCGTAACGTACTCCGGTAAAATCCCGCAACTCCGACCCCCCGCCGGCTTCCACGTAAAGCCCCTGCGTGTCTTTGGCGCTCTTGCTGGTGATATTGATCACGCCGTTGACCGCGTTGGCTCCCCAAAGCGTGCCTCCGGGACCACTGATGACTTCGATGCGATCGATATCTTCAAGCAAATAATTCTGCCGGTCCCAAAAAACCCCGGAGAAGAGCGGCGTATAAACGGTCCGCCCATCCATCAAGACCAGTAGTTTATTGGCCAGATCGGTGTTGAATCCGCGCGCGCTGATGCCCCAGTCATGGGAATTTTTCTGCGCCACATCCAAATTGTCCGCCAACCGCAAGGCCTCCGGGATGCTCGAAGCGCCGGAACGGCGAATGTCTTCGCCCGTAATCACGTCCACCGATGCGGCCGCATCGCTCAGGGGCTCCGGTCTCTTTGAGACCGAGGTGATCTCGATGTTGGCCAATTCTTCAAGCGTCATGGTTGAAAGGTCCGCGGGGGATTTCGGCTCGCTCGCGGCATCCTCCGCCTCGGCCCCGGCAACCTTGAGCGCGATGAATAGGACGACGGCGCAACAAAGAACAACGGCAGTCCGCCGCGTCGCGACGGCCATTGCACCCCTGATGATCACGATAACTTTTGTCATTCGACCTCCCCGGATGATCTACCCCCCTTGACTCCTCGGTTCCGTAAGAATAAGGAGCAGGCGACTGAAACGAACTGGCCGGCTCATCAAAAAGCTTGACCCTAGCCCATCCGTCCACGGGCTCAAGACGCAGTCGGGCGTAACCCCCACGGCGACTCCCGCAGCCATCGGGTCAAATCAGCGGCCGGGATCGGTTTGCACATATAATAGCCCTGTGCGGCATCGCATCCCAAAGCGGCCAGACGATCCCACAGTTCCTGGTTCTCCACGCCCTCCGCAATCACCTGATGACCCAGATTATGGGCCAGGTCGATCGTGGAGCGAACAATGACGGCGTCGTTCTGATTCTCGATCATGTGGATGACGAAGGACTTGTCGATCTTGATCGCGTCCACCGGCAATCGTTTAAGGTAGGCCAGCGAGGAGTAGCCGATTCCGAAATCGTCGATCGCAAACCGGATGCCCAGGGCCCGGAGGCGGGTGATCGCTTCCAAGGCCCGCGCGGGGTCGTTCATGATCGCGCTTTCAGTGATTTCCAGTTCCAGCCGCTCCGGATTTCCGCCCGTGGTGTGAAGAATTTCGGCGATCTGATCCGGAAAATGCAGATCGTGAAGGTTCCGGGCCGACAAGTTCACCGACATCGAAAGGTTGATCCCGGCCTGCTGCCATGCCAAATGCTCGCGCTGCGCCGTGTTGAAGATCCACAACGTCAGCGGCTTGATCAACCCCGTCCGCTCTGCGGGCTCGATGAACTGATCCGGCGGGACGAAACCATGCTCGGGGTGCTGCCATCGCACCAGCGCTTCGACCCCGACGACCCGGCGGGTCTTCAGGTCGATCTTCGGCTGATAGTGCAGGAAGAGTTGGTCACGATCGATGGCCTGGCGCAGTTCTCCGATGAGGGACAGTCGACGGGGACTGTGCCGATCGTACTGGGTGTCGTAAATGATGAACCCGCTGCCGGCCTGTTTTGCCGCGTACATCGCCACGTCGGCCCGCTGCATCAGGCTGTTTGGATTCGCTCCGTGATCGGGACAGAGCGCGATCCCGATCGCGGCTTCGACCGCGACGGGCAGCCCTTCGATCACAAAGGGCGGCGACAGCGTGTCCAGGATTTTTTGCGCCACCTGGGACGCGTGTTGGGAGGAAGCCAGCGGGAGCATCACCGCAAACTCATCCCCTCCCAGGCGGGCGACGAGGTCCGAAGGCCTCAACGCGGCCTGCAGGCGCGCTCCGACCTGTTGCAACAGGATATCGCCGCGATGATGTCCGAGGGTGTCGTTGACCTCCTTGAATCGGTCCAGATCCATTAGAAGAAGGGCGACGGAATTTTTTCTGGCCGACCCTTCCGTGATTGCAAGATGAAGCCGGTCGAGCAGCGAGGTCCGATTGGGAAGCCCGGTGAGCGGATCATAATAGGCCAGATACCGGATCGTTTCTTCGGCCTGCCGATGCTCGCGCCGCACCGCGGCCTCCTTCAGTTCCCGGTCGACCGCGGGAATCAGGCGCTTCAAGTTGCCTTTGATCACGTAGTCGTTGGCGCCGGCCTTCATCGAGGCCACCGCCGTGTCCTCGCCGATGGTTCCCGATACAAAAATGAAGGGCAGATCGAGCCCCCTCTCCCTCAACAAGTTTAAGGCCGCCACGCCGTTGAAGTGGGGCATGGAGTAATCTCCGAACACGATATCCCACACCTGCCGGTCGAGCGCCGCGGTCATGGTCTCGGGCGTCTCCACGCGCTCATACGTCGGTTCGTAACCGCCGCGCTGCAGTTCCCGGACCAGCAGTTCGGAATCGGCCACCGAATCCTCGATGATCAAGACACGAAGAGGGGTCGTCATGGCTGCTTACCTTTCCTGCGGCGGCGCTTCGTTCAGCACGAGCCAATACAGCCCCAACTGCCGCACCGCCTCGATGAACTGGGCAAAATCCACCGGCTTCCGGATGTAACTGTTGGCCCCCCGACTGTAGCTCTGGAGCATGTCCTGTTCTTCCTTGGAAGAAGTCAAAACGACAATCGGCAACAGCTTGGTCTTCGGATTCCCGCGAAGCTTTTTCAAAACTTCCAGTCCGTCCACTTTCGGCAGCTTCAGGTCGAGCAGAACCACGGAAACGACCCGCTCGCCGTCCTTGCCGGCATGGGAACCTTGGCCAAGCAACAGGTCAAGCGCTTCGGCACCGTCCCGAGCCACGACCACTTCGTTCGCGATGTTGTTCTTTTTGAGGGCCCGGAGCGTGAGGGCCTCGTCGTTGGGATTGTCTTCAACCAATACGATGATTTTTTCCTTCATTCCTTTCCTCCTTTCCGACTCACAGCGAATTGCATCGATACGTCCGCCTAAAGCGTAAAGTAAAACGTGGCGCCCTTGTCCACGGCGCCCTCGGCCCAGATCTTCCCCCCGTGCCGGTGAATAATGCGTTGCACCGTCGCCAACCCGATCCCCGTTCCCGGAAATTCCGACACCGAATGCAGCCGCTGAAATGCCCCGAACAGCTTGTGGGCGTAGGCCATGTCAAAACCCGCCCCGTTGTCACGAACAAAATACGCCGGACGGCTGTCATGGTCCGTCTGGCCGAACTCGATGCGAGCCTGCGGCCGTTTCCCCGCGTACTTCCAGGCATTGCCCAGGAGATTATCCAACGCCACCCGCAGCAGCCGCTCATCCCCCTCCGCCTTCAACCCTTTCTGGATCACAAACTCGGCCGCTCGCTCCGGTTGGGTCTTTCGCAACGCCTCCGCCACCGACTCGGCCATCCCGCTCAAGTCCACGACCTGCCGACGCATCTCGGCCCGAGTGACGCGGGACAGATTCAACAGATCGTCGATCAACTGGGCCATCTGCTGGCTCGCCCCCCTCACCCGCTGGAGATACCTCTGCCCTTCCTCATTCAGTGTACTGTTGTAATCCTCCAACAGGATCTGGCTGAAGCCGTCGATGTGGCGCAGCGGGGCGCGAAGGTCGTGCGAGACGGAGTAACTGAAGGCCTCCAGCTCTTTGTTGGCCGTTTCAAGCCTCGCATTGAGCTTAATCGTCTCTTGTTCCGCCCGCTTGCGCTCGGTGATGTCGCGGATCGCGCTGATCGCCAACGTGCCGTCCTCCGTTTCCAGAGGACTGAGGCTGATCTCGACCGGAAACTCGCTGCCGTCTTTGCGCAATCCGGATAACTCCAGTCCCATGGCCCGTACCCCGGGGTCGGTATAGTAACCGGCCCGATGACCGACATGGGCTTTACGGAAGCGTTCAGGAACCAGTATCTCGATGGACTGACCCAGCAACTCTTCCCTCTTATACCCGAACAGACCTTCGGTCCGGTTATTCACCAGGACAACCCGGCCTTCGCGATCGACAATCACGATCGCATCCGGTGCCGCTTCCAACAATCTCCGGAACTTGGTCTCGGCGAGCTTTCGCTCTGTGATATCCTCCGAGATGCCCAATAGAAAGAGCGGTTTCCCCGCCGCATCGGAAACCGGGATCTTCTTGGTATGCAGGGTTCGCGTGCCGTGGTGACGGGTCTGGATCGGCTCTTCCGGAATATCGACCAGCTTTCCGCCCTCAAGCACCTGTCGGTCCTTCTCGATAAAAAAATCGGCCTGTTCTTTCGGGAAAAAATCATAGTCGTTTTTCCCCATCAGGTCGGTGCGGGAAAAACCCAGGAGATCTTCGCCCGCCCTGTTAAACCGCATGAACCGGAGATCTTTGGCTTCCTTGACGAAGATCATGTTGGGAATGTTTTCGATGATGGAGTTCAGGAACGCCTCGGCGCGCCTCAACTCCTCTTCCCCCCGCTTCCGCTCGATGATCTCCTGCTGCAATTCGCGCGTCCGCTCTTCCACCTTTTGCTCTAATTGATCATGCGCCTTCTGCAATGCCTCTTCCCGCACCTGGATTTGTGCCAGCATTTCATTAAACGTTTCAACCAACCGGCCGACTTCATCCCGACCGTCCGCGACGGCGCGAACGGAATAATTTTTTTCTTCGGAAACGGTCCGGGCCGTTCGGGCCAGTTGAAGTATGGGTTCCGAGATTCTCCTTTGAAGCCTGGACGAAACCCAATAAGCCGTCAAGAGGGAAATCGCCAGAACGCCGGACACAATGGCCGCGTAACGCTTCAGCCGATCCTCCATTTCTTGGAGATCGGATTGAATGTAGACCGAGCCGATTTTCTGCCCGTCGGATATGACCGGCTCCAATACGAACAGGTACCCACCCTGGAATCGGTGACTCGCCTCCTGCCCGGTTATCCGTTCCGGCAGTTGAAAAACCGTCACGCCATCGCTCGGCACGTATCGGGCGAATAATTCGCCCTGGGCGGTGTAAATCGCAGCGGACACAATTCGGGATCTTACCCGGAGCGCGGTCATTGTTTCCGTCGCGGCCTTCGGATCGTTAAACAGCAATGCGGAAACGGTATTGATGCCGATCATTTCGGCCTGAGAGGAGAGATTTTGGACCATGGTGTCCCGATAGGTCACGAGCTCATACACGATAAAACCCAGACTGGACAATAGCAGCGCGGACGTGCTGACCAGCATGCTGATCCGCGTCATCTTATGACGGATGGGAAGATCTCGAAACGCAGAGAACAAGATTACTCCTTCATTCTCACCGACTCGTTACGATTTGGGCTAATTTCAACAGTTGAGAACTCGGTTTCAAGCCCGCCTTATCAGTTGCGGCCCTGTTGACCGCAAATCGAACCCGGTTCTGATCGACGATCAATTGAATCATGCCGCCCTGTTCCGCGAACCGTCCGATATCGCTGACGGTCAGGACCGGCAGGTGGTCGAGACGTTCGATGATCTTGGCCATGTTGTCTTTCTCCGAGTTGCTGATAAATAGAACATTACAAGTCAGTGCGTCCTCGACCTTCGAAAACCGCTTTACCGCAATCTTCTTTTCCTGAACGGTCTTTCCGGACACGGTCTCATCCAACGCGTTATCGAAAGGGTCCCGCCCGAGCACCCCGATGACAAAGGGCTTATCTCCCGACAATGTTTCCGTCGGCCACTCCACAAATTTGGAGAAGTTGTAGATGAAGGCCGCCTTCACTTGGTACTCGGTCGAGGTCAACGTCTCGGCTTGAACGGACACCATGCCGATGCCGAGAACAATCGACGACACAGCCATCCACCGAAAACCGACCCGCAGACCAGAAGACCCTGAGGATTTTACTCGCTCAGGCGACAGAACTGGGCGAAGGAATGAACCTAAAATGGCCATGCGACCTTTGCGTAGATACTGCGTGGAAATTCCAGCGGTCCGAATTCCGCACCGCTCGTTGACCGGACCTTCCGCTTCAAGTCACTCATAGAATCAGGGGCAACTTCTGGCAAGGTTCTGGTGATAAAATCGTGTGGCTGGGGTAGAGGTAAAGGAATAGCCTGAAAAAGAAAAATAGAACGCTCAGGATTCCCTTGTCAAAAGAAAGCCATGCCATAAACCCATCCACAGGCTGCACAAAATTGAACGATTATGTATGAAGCCATAACTCAATACAACATTGTGGATAATGGCAGTACATTATGAAGTATAACAAAGATTTAACATGTGTCAAGGCACCTCAGTTCTTTCGGCCCTGATCGTTCATTTCCGAGCCTCAATGAGCCAATTCAAATTCGATCCCAAATGAAGACCAGGTCTGTTTTCAAGTTGTTTGACCTGGGCGACAAGGCACTGATATAGTATCTTTTCGATGATCGTCGGAATTCCCAAGGAATCCTTCCCGGGCGAGCGGCGCGTGGCCCTAACTCCGGCCGTATTGCCTCCGCTGGCCAAAGCCGGGCTACAGGTCTTGATGGAGGCCGGGGCCGGTGAGGAGGCCGGGTTTCCGGATGTTGCATACCAAGATAAGGGAGCGCAGATCACCCCAAGCCGCGCCGACCTATTCGGCACAGCCGACATCATTCTTCAAGTCCTCGGTCTCGGGGCCAACCCGGAAGCGGGCCGCGCCGACCTCGACAAGATTCGCCCCGACCAGATCTTCATCGGACTGCAGGAACCGCTTTCATCCCCCAAGACCATAAAAGATTTGGCCGAACGGCGCGCCGAGGTGTTCGCTCTTGAGCTTCTGCCCCGCATCACCCGCGCGCAGAGCATGGATGTCTTGAGTTCGATGGCGACCATCGCCGGATACAAAGCCGTGCTGCTCGCGGCCGATGCGCTGCCCCGGATCTTTCCAATGATGATGACGGCGGCCGGAACCGTCAGCCCGGCGCGCGTTTTCTTGATCGGAGCGGGGGTGGCCGGACTGCAGGCGATCGCGACCGCACGTCGATTGGGTGCGGTCGTGCAGGCGTACGATGTTCGCCCCGCCGTCAAAGAACAGGTCCAGAGCGTGGGAGGGAAGTTCGTGGAACTGCCGTTGGAGACCGGAGGCTCGGAGGCCGAAGGCGGCTACGCCAGGGCCATGGATGAATCGTTTTACCGCCGACAGCGTGAGACCATGGCCCGCGTCGTGGCCGAAAGCGACGTGGTCATCTGCACCGCGGCAATCCCCGGTCAACGCGCCCCGGTGCTGATCACCGGAGAGATGGTATCCGCCATGCCCACGGGCTCGGTGATCGTCGACCTGGCGGCCGAGAGCGGCGGCAATTGCGAATTGACCGAACCCGGCCGGACCGTTACGGCCCACCGCGCAACGATTATCGGACCGGTCCGACTCGCCGCAACGGTTCCCTATCATTCCAGCCAGCTCTATGCCAAGAACATCTCGGCGTTTCTGAATCACATCGTGAAAGAGGGGCGGATTCGTCTTGACGCGCAGGACCCCATTATCAGCGAAACGCTTGTAGCCCGGAACGGGGAGGTCGTACATCCCCGGATTCGGGAACTTTTGGGACAGACCGCCGCATCATCCGGCGATCGAAAGGAGAAGTGATGGATACCTCCATCCTGTTGCTCACGATCCTCGTGTTGGCCGCTTTTGTGGGTTACCAGATCATCTCGAGAGTTCCTCCGCTGCTTCACACTCCGCTGATGTCGGCCACCAATGCCATCTCGGCGATCTCGGTCGTGGGCGCGCTGGTCACCGCCGGGGCCGAGTACGGCATGGTGAGCACCATCCTGGGATTCATCGCGGTGGTCTCGGCCATGACCAATGTCGTGGGAGGATTCCTCATCACCGACCGGATGCTGAAGATGTTCAAGAAGGATAAGAAGCGGCGATGACCGCAGGCACCTTCATCCAATGGGCCTACCTGGTCTCCTCGGTTCTGTTCATCTTGGGGCTGAAGGATTTAAATTCCGCCCGGACCGCCCGTCGAGGGATGTTCTTGGCCGAGATCGGGATGGCTCTGGCCATCATAGGAACCCTCTTCCACCACGAGATCCTCAGCTACCGATGGATCGTCACGGGGATGGCGGTCGGCTCGGCGATCGGGATCGGAATCGCGCTCTGGACGCCGATGACCGCCATGCCGCAACGAACCGCCCTTTCCCACGCCTTCGGAGCGCTGGCCGTCACCCTGGTGGGAATCTCCGAGTACCATCGGCACGGATCGGAACTCGGCTCGATCAAGATGACCGCGATCGGTTTTGAAGTCATGATGGGAGCGTTGACGGTTACCGGGAGCCTGATCGCGTTTGCCAAACTCCAGGAGCTGCTTACCGCGCCGATCGTGTACCGGGGTCAAAATACCTCAAACATCGGGCTTTTTGCCATCCTCCTGGGCATCTGGCTTTACCTGATTGCGGTCCCGGCCGCAGGTTCCCTGTTCTATCTGCTGGTGGGTTTGGGACTCGTGTTTGGAATCCTCCTGGTGCTCCCGATCGGCGCGGCAGACATGCCGGTGGTGATTTCTCTGTTGAATTCTTATGCCGGACTGGCGGCTGCGGCCACCGGATTTGTCATCTCAAACAACATCCTGATCATCGCCGGGACACTGGACGGGGCCTCCGGGTTTGTTCTGTCCATTCTGATGTGCAAGGCGATGAACCGGTCTCTGGCCAACGTTTTGTTCGGCGGGGTGGGCACCGTGCCGGCGGGCGGGCCGACGGCTGACCAAGTTTACGGAAGCAAGGTGAAAGCGGCCACGGCCGAAGAGATCGCCATGCTGCTGGACACGGCCCGGCGCGTCGTGATTGTTCCGGGATACGGGATGGCCGTCTCCCAAGCCCAGCATGCCGTCCGTGACTTGGCCAACCTGCTTGAAAGTCGCGGCGCGGAGGTGGAGTTTGCCATCCACCCTGTTGCCGGACGGATGCCCGGCCACATGAATGTACTGCTGGCCGAGGCCGACATCCCGTACGATAAACTCAAGGAGATGGAGGAGATCAACCCTTCGTTTGGACAGACCGACGTTGCGCTGGTGATCGGCGCCAACGATGTGGTCAACCCGGTGGCGCGCACCGACCCGTCGAGTCCCATCGCCGGCATGCCGATCCTGGATGTGGACAAGGCGCGGACCGTCGTTGTCATCAAACGCAGCCTAAGTCCCGGTTTTGCCGGAATTCCTAACCCCCTCTTCGCGGCCGACAACACCTTGATGTACTTCGCCGATGGCAAGAGGGCGATCCTCGATCTGATCAGCGCGCTGAAGGCAATGTGAGTCATGGAGCAAGAAAAAACCCGGCGCAAAAGGCCCAACCACCCATGCCTCAAACGATTCCCCCGGAACTTTTAGAGGCGGCCTACCGTCAGGGCGTCTTTCCGATGGCGGACGAGGACGGACGAATTCATTGGTTCTCGCCCGATCCGCGAACGATCATCGATTTGGACCGGTTCCATATCCCTCGGCGCTTGGTCCGGACGATTCGTCAACGACCGTTTGACATCACCGTCAACCGCGATTTTGAAGGGGTCGTCCGCGGTTGCGCAAATCGAGAGGAGACCTGGATCAGCGAGGAGATCGCAACGACCTACACGGCGTTGCATCGAATGGGAAAGGCCCACTCGGTCGAGGCCTACCACGAAGGGAAACTGACCGGAGGTATTTACGGCGTGAGCCTCGGCGGGGTATTTATGGGGGAATCGATGTTCACAATCATTCGCGACGCCTCGAAGGTCTGCTTGGCCTTCGTCATCGAACGATTGAGAGAGCGGGGTTTTATTTTGTTCGACGTCCAGTTCACGACCCCGCACCTTAAGCGCTTCGGCGCGGTCGAAATCTCCCGTCGGGAATACCTGAGACGGCTTGAAAAAGCGCTGGCGCTTTCCTGCCGGTTTGATTAACTGTTCACTATCTCTTTCAATTCTTTGCCCGCCTTGAAGAACGGCACGCGCTTGGCCGGGACATGGACCTGGGTGCCGGTCTTGGGGTTCCGGCCTTCCCGCATGCGCCGTTGACGGAGCTTGAAACTTCCGAAGCCGCGGATTTCGATCTTGTCCCCGTTGGCCAATGATTGTCGGATGCTGTTGAAGATCGTGTTGACGATCATTTCGGTCTGGCGTTTGGTCAGGTGGGTCACCTTCTGGGACATCGTTTCGATCAACTGGGCCTTGGTCATATGCGCTCCCCCTTATTAATAAGAAGGTCCGTATCCGTCTAAAAAGCCATCAGGTATTTCATTGAAACGCCGGCGGCGGGCAGTTGCATGCTGGGCAAGCGGCCCAGGAACTGGTCCCTGAACAGATCCAGCAGTGAAACCCGCTTTCGGGATTCCACGATTCGGGGCTCCCCTTTGATCCCGACCAGGTCGGCCGTGAGTCGGATCGTGTCCTGAAGATCTCCGATGTCATCCACCAGCCCGAGTTTTTTGGCCTCTTGTCCGGTGAAAACGCTCCCGTCCGCCATCTCGCGAACCCGTTCTTCCGCCAGCCCGCGTCCTTCAGCCACCGCCTGGATAAACTGATCATGGACATCATCCATCAGTCGTTGCAGAATCGCACGCTCCTCCGGCTGCATTTTTCGGAAGGGAGAGCCGATATCTTTGTTCCGTCCGCTTTTGATCACGACACTCTCCACGCCGATCTTCTTGAACAGGCCTTCCACATTGGCCAATTCCATGATCACACCGATGCTCCCCGTCAGGGTGCCCGGATTCGCCACGATTCGATTCGAAGCGCTGGCAATGTAATAACCGCCGGAAGCCGCCACCGTTCCCATCGAGACGACCACCTTCTTCTGGCCCTCCTCGCGGATTTTTTTTACTTCCTCGTAGATTTCCTGAGAGGGAACGACGCCGCCGCCGGGGCTGTCGATTCGCAGGATGATGGCCTTGATTCCGGAGCTGTTTTCATATCGCCGCAGTTCTTCAATCGTGCCGGAAGAATCGAGGATCACGCCTTCGATCTTGACCAGGGCGATGCGGTCTTCCAGGAAGCCTCCGCCGGCCTGCATGACCGAAGCGGAGTAGGTAACGGCAAAGAAGAGAACGGCCAAACCGACTAACAGGATCAAGCCGGCGATCAACGGATGGTTTTTCATTTTCCGCCCTGTTTTACTTCTTGTCCTTCTTCTGGGCGCGTTCCTGCTCGTTCTTGTACGCCCGGATGCTCAAGGCGATTTTCCGTTCCGGCATGTCCATCTTGATGATTTGAGCGCGGATGACGTCGTTGATTTGCATGGCATCCCCGATTCGTGAAGACGGTTCGATCCCGGTTTCGCTGACATGGATCAGTCCTTCCACCCCGTCCTCCAGTTCAACGAAAACGCCGAAATCCGTGACTTTGACGATCTTGCATTTTACCACATCACCGACGTGATACTTTTCGGCGATCCCGGTCTCCCACGGGTCGGACTGGAGCTGCTTGTAGCCGAGCGACAAGCGCTCTTTTTCTTTGTCCACTTTGAGAACCACGGCTTCGACCGGCTGGCCCTTTTTAAACAGTTCGGAGGGATGCGTGAGGCGCTTGGTCCAGGACATATCCGAAATATGGATCAGCCCGTCGATGCCTTCCTCCAGTCCCACAAACGCGCCAAAGTCGGTCAGTCCCTTGATCTTGCCGGTAATGCGGCTCCCGACGGGGTATTTTCCCTCGACCGCGCTCCACGGATTCGGCGTCACCTGTTTCATCCCCAGGGAAATCTTGCGGTTGTCCCGGTCCACCATCAGCACGACCACTTCCACCTGATCCCCGACCGAAACAAGTTTGGAGGGATGACGAACTTCGTGACTCCAAGACATCTCGGAAATGTGGACCAGGCCCTCGATCCCGGCTTCGAGCTCCACAAAGGCCCCGTAATCCGTGATGCTTACGATTTTCCCCTTGACGCGAGTTGCGACGGGGTATTTTTCCTCCACCCGTCCCCATGGATCCGGCGTTTTCTGCTTGAGTCCAAGAGAAACGCGGCCGGTTTCCTTATCATACTTGAGGACGACCACGCCGATCCGGTCCCCCACCGACAGTATCTCGGAAGGATGATTCACGCGGCCCCAGGACATGTCCGTGATATGCAGAAGACCGTCGATCCCGCCCAAATCGATAAACGCCCCGTACTCGGTGATGTTCTTGACCATCCCTTCGATGAGTTGCCCGTCTTCCAACGTGGCCATCGCGGCGCGGCGTTTCTTGTCCCGGGACTCCTCCAACAACACGCGACGGGACACGACGATGTTGCCCCGGCGGTGGTTCATTTTGATGATCTTCATCGGAAAGGTCTTGCCGATCAAGGCGTCCAGGTCCCGGACCGGATGAAGGTCGATTTGCGAACCCGGCAGAAAGGCCTTGACCCCGATATCCACCATCATACCGCCTTTGACTTTCGAGACCATCTTTCCATCGACGACTTCGGCTTTTTCAAAGGATTTCTCCAAGACTTCCCACACCTTCATCTTGGCGGCCTTTTCCTTGGAGAGGATGAGGTTTCCCTCGTTGTCTTCCCGCTCCTCGAGATAAACCTGGATCTGTTCTCCGACCTTGAGGGCCGCGATCTCGGTCGAGCTGAACTCACTGGCGGGGATCAGTCCTTCGGATTTGTACCCGATGTCCACTACCACGCCGGCCTGTTGGATGGCTACGATCATGCCCTCCACGACCCCTCCTTCCTTTAAATTTTTAAACGACTCCTCATAGAGGGCGTGCATATTCATCGGGAGATCATCATTCGTCGCCCCCGCGGTGTTGGTGATCGGTGCGTCTTCCGAAAACGTCATGCTGTCTTTGTCCCCTTTCCGTTTGATTTGATCAGGTTCCGTCTCAAGGAAAACTGAATGCGCATTGTACTATATTTTTTTATGATTTGTCACTACTTTAATTATTTTCACCTTTCATGGCCGCTTCCGGGACGGGATCGACCCCCCGCCTGGGTCAACCCGCCGCCCGTGCCTCTAATTTCACGATTTGTTCCATCACGGTTCGGCTAATCTGAAGATAAAGTTCCTTCCCGGTGCCATTTTGGACTTGCTCCGTGAAATCCAGAGGTTTACCAATGAACACGGTCACCGGATGAATCCGAATCATCCAAGAGCCCACCGGAAGAACCTTGTCGGTTCCGGTCACATAGACCGGAACCACTTTGGCCCCGCTTAGAGCCACGATCATTCCGATCCCCGGCATCGGTTTTTGGAGACGGCCGCTGACACTCCGGCCACCCTCCGGATACATCACCACGCAGTGGCCTTGCTTTAGCCGGCGGACGGCCTCCATCAGTCCGACCCGAGAGCGATGTCCCTTGCCGATCGGAAACCCGTTCAGTCTCCGATAAAGCCGCCCGACCCACCGGCCTCGAAACAGACTGGCCTTCCCCATAAAATGAAGCGGCCGGTCGATCATGGCGCCGAGCAGCGGGATATCCAGATAGCTGACATGATTGGGAGCGAAAAGAACCGGCCCGGTTGGGGGGATGTGCTCGGCTCCAACCACACGCAGCCGGACCAAGAACCGCCCGAGTATTTTCACCACGGCATGGGCGATCGCGTACAGCATATCAACGGGCAACCGGCCCCGAATCGACCGGAAGAACAGCACCCAAGGACCGGTTGCTCACGGTTTCAGACCCGCCTTTTGTTGAATCGCTTCCAACATCGTTGAAACCACCTCTTCCAACGCCAAACCGGTCGAGTCGATCCGTATCGCGTCTTCCGCCACTTTGAGCGGAGCAATCCCCCGATTGGAATCTTTCAGGTCCCGGGTATCGATCTCTTTCCGGGTCACGGTCAGATCGACCGGCAGACCCTGTTGCTGGAGTTCCAGATACCGGCGCCCGACGCGAACGTCCGGAGAGGCATCCAGGAAGAATTTTACCGGCGCTTCCGGGAACACCACCGTTCCGATATCGCGACCCTCCACCACGATGCCGCCCTGCCCGCCGACTTTTTCCCCCATCCGCCTCTGGATTCCCAACAACCGACGGCGGACCACCGCCGCCACGGCCACGGCCGCGGCCGCCCGGCTCACTTCAGGCGTCCGGATCTCGCCCGTGATGTCGCGGCCGTCCACGTAAACCTTCATCTCATCGTTGTCGGCCTTAACCGTTAATTTCAACCGCGAACATAACTTTTCGAGGGCTTCTTCATTTTGTACACTCACCCCCTCGTTCAATGCCTTCCACCCCACGGCGCGGTAGAGTGCCCCGGTATCCAGATAACGATAGCCTAATTTTTTGGCCAGCAGACGGGCCGCGCTGCTCTTCCCCGATCCGGCCGGACCGTCGATCGCGATGATCACTGAGGAGGTTGTTTGAACCGTCATTCGAGCCCCGTTACTCCGTCACGGACTCCAGAAGCGCTTGGAAGCCCGGAAACGAGGTCTCGATCCATTCGGTTCCTTCCACAACGGTCTCGCCCTCGGCGACCAGCCCGGCGATGGCCAGGGCCATCGCGATGCGGTGATCCCCGTAGCTTAAGCACCGGGTCCCCGAAAGTTTTCGCCCCCCGCGGATCATCAACCCATCGGGAAGTTCTTTCAAATCGACGCCCAGCTTGGACAACTCGCGAACGATGGTCCGGATCCGATCGGTTTCCTTCACACGAAGCTCTTCGGCCCCTCGAACAATAGTCTCACCCTCCGCGCACGCCGCGGCGACGCACAGGACCGGAAATTCATCGATGGTCTTCGGCACGCTCTCGGGCCGAATCGGGACACCCTTGAGCGGCCGCGACCGCACCGCCAGATCCGCAACCGGTTCACCGTTGACCTCACGGCGGTTTTCAAGACGGATATCGGCCCCCATCTCGGAGAGGAGATCCAGTAGACCTGTGCGCGTGGGATTGACCCCCACGTGGCGGATTATCAGCTCTGAATCCTTCACGATCGTAGCGGCCACGATAAAAAAAGCGGCCGACGAGAAATCCCCGGGAACATCGATTTCACGCCCGGGAAATTCAGACGGCGGCGTCAGCGACAGCTGCGCGCCTTTGATCTCGACGGGAATGCCCAGAGCACGGAACATGCGCTCGGTATGGTCGCGGGAGGAAAGCGGTTCGGTCAAGAGAGTTCGACCTTCAGCCAGCAACCCGGCCAGAAGCAAAGCCGACTTGACCTGTGCGCTGGCCACCGGCAATGCATAGGCGATGCCTATCAGCCGCCGCCCGCGAACGGCCAGGGGCGCCAAATTTCCATTTTCGCGGCCGTTGATTTCGGCTCCCATTTGCCGAAGCGGATCGACCACCCGTCGCATGGGGCGACGCCGCAACGATTCATCCCCGGTCAAGACCGAAAAAAAATCCTGGCCGGCCAGGGCGCCGGTCAAAAGCCTCAAGCCTGTGCCGGAATTTCCCAAATCCAAGATGACGGAGGGCTCGGAGAGACCGCGAAGTCCTTTCCCTTCAATCCGCAATGCCACGCCGTCCGTTTTAATATCTTCAATCGAAATGCCCATCGAACGGAAGGCGGTTACGGTATTCAGACAGTCCTCGGAAGCCAGGTATCCGTCCACCACGGTGGTTCCACGCGCGAGCGAACCCAGGATAATCGCACGGTGAGTGATCGATTTATCTCCGGGCACTGTGACCGTTCCCCGAACCCGCCGACTTTTCCTGACCGCGATCGATTTCATCTCAATTGAATTTCCTCCTTGCCGTTTTGGCGCGTTCAAATTCGCGACGAAGCCCTTCCGCATGCCCTTCGACCAAGAGTCGTTTGAAGCGGTCCAGGGTTTTCTCGTAGGCCTCGATGACGGCCAATAGGTTTTCCCGGTTGGCCATGCAGATGTCCCGCCACATTTCGGGGGAACTGGACGCCACCCGGGTAAAATCCCGGAAGCCGCCCGCCGAGTAGGACAGCAGATCGCCGCTTTTGGATTGAAGCTCGAGGGCGGTATCGACCAGGGCGTACGCGACCAAGTGCGGCAGATGGCTCACGACGGCCAGGATCCGATCGTGCGCCTCGGGTTCCATCGAGACGGTCTTGATTCCGATCGCTTCCCAGAACCGTTGAACCTTCTTGAAAGCTTCGGGAGACGTGCGGTCGGTCGGCGTCAGAATGCAGAGAGCGCCGGTGAAGAGATTGGCCGAAGCCGCTTCGATACCGGATTTTTCACGGCCGGCAATCGGATGACCTCCGACAAAAAGCGACCGGAGCGATGGATCAGGAGAAAAATACTCCTCCAGATGCCGGACGAGGTAGCCTTTTACACTGCCCACATCCGTGACGACGGTACCCTCCGAAAGACAGGGAGCCAACTCACGCGCCACCGCTTCCAATTGGCCCACCGGTGTGGCCAGGATTACCAGGTCCGCATTATGAACCGTTTTTTCAAGCTTTCGGAGATCCGTCTCGAAGCGATCGATCGCCTTCCGGGCCACCGCCCGTTTTAACTCGTCGGCGCGAGGTCCTACCCCGATAATCGTGTCCGCCAAGCGTTTCTTCCGTGCGGCCATTCCGACGGACCCGCCGATCAGACCGACCCCGATGATGACGATTTTCCGGAAGAGGCGTTCTTTGGAGATACGCGCAGGGGCACGGCGGACCGTGGCTTTACTAAACTTCGCGTCCGATCGCATCGGCAATCTTTCGAATCTCGCCCATCATGGTCTTAAACTTGTTCGGCTTGATCGACTCCTCTCCGTCGCAGAGAGCCTCCTCCGGATTTTGATGCACCTCCACCATGATGCCATCCGCGCCGGCCGCCACGGCCGCTCGCGCCAGAGGAACGACCAGTTCCCACCGGCCGGTCGCATGGCTGGGATCAACGATGATCGGAAGATGGCTTAAGCCCTTGATCACCGGCACGGCCGACAAATCAAGGGTATTGCGAGTGGCGGTTTCAAACGTTCGTATCCCCCGTTCGCAAAGGATCACCTTATGATTGCCCCGGGCCATGATGTACTCGGCCGACAGCAGGAACTCCTTGATCGTAGCCGACAGGCCGCGTTTCAACAGCACCGGCTTATCGTAGGCTCCCACCTCCGTCAACAGCCGGAAGTTCTGCATGTTCCGCGCGCCGACCTGGAGAATGTCGGCATGTTCGGCCACCAGGGCCACGTCGCGAGGATCCACCACCTCGGTCACGATCGGAAGCCCGGTTCTTTTCTTGGCCTCCAAAAGAAACTCCAGGCCCTTCTCTTCCAGTCCCTGAAAGCTGTAGGGCGAGGTGCGCGGCTTAAAGGCACCGCCGCGAAGGATGGTCGCTCCGGCCTCCTTCACCGCCTGCGCGATGTGGACCAGCAAGTCCTGCTTCTCAACGGCGCAGGGACCGGCCATGACATGAATCTTTTTACCGCCGATCTTGACGCCCTTGGCGACCTCCACGAGGGAATCTGTTTTTTTAAATTCGCGGCTGACCAGTTTATAGGGGGAAAGGATCGGCATCACCTTTTCGACGCCCGGAAAAACGGACAGGGGCTGATTCTCCAGCTGGCGCTCATCTCCGATCGCCCCGATGATCACGCGTTCCTCGCCACGGGAGACGTGGGGCTTGAGGCCGTACTCTTTCAGTTTATCGATGATATGGTTGATCTCTTTCTCAGTCGCGTCCGGTTTCAAGACAATAATCATACGGCATCCTTTCCTTTTTTATTTTTTAAAACTTCAGCCAGCGCCTTCACAAATCGGCGGTTTTCGGCCGGCCGGCCGATCGAAATCCGCAACCACGACCCCTGAATATGGCGGACGATCACCCCTTTTTTAAGAAGCCGCGCGTACACGGCCACGCCGTTCCGGCCGGTATCGACATAGACAAAGTTGGCCTGGCTCGGCAAAAATCTGAGGTCGAGGGCCTTGAACGATTCGGACAGATAACGCCGCCCTTCCCGGTTAACCCGAAGGCTTCGAGCCACATGGGCCTCGTCCGTTAAAGCCGCCAGGGCCGCGGCCTGGGCCAGGCTGTTGGTGTTGAACGGAAGCCGGACCCGATTCATGGATTCGATCACCTCCGGCGTGGACAGTCCGTACCCGATCCGGAGACCGGCCAGGCCGTACATCTTGGAAAAGGTCCGGAGAACCAGGACCGGCGCGCCCCGTCTCACGTCCTCGACCGTGTTGGGAAATTCCGGATCGTCGGCATATTCGGCATAGGCCTCATCCATCACGACAAGCGCATTCGGGGAAAGGTGCTTTAACAAACCGTCCAACTCCCGCCGTGTGATCATGGTCCCGGTCGGGTTGTTCGGGTTGCAGATAAAGACCAAGCGAGTTAGGGGCGTCAAACGGGCCGCCATCGCCTCCAGATCAAACCGGCCGTCGCGGAGCGGAACACGGACACTGATCCCGTGATGGGCCGTCACGCTGATGCGATAGATCGCAAACGTTTGATCCCCCAGAATCGCCTCATCGCCCGGCTCCAAAAACGTCTTGGCGGCGAGATCCATGATTTCGTCCGAACCGTTTCCGAGGATCACCTGCTCCGCTTTGAGTTTATGCTTTTGTCCGATCGCCTCGCGCAACCGGCGGCCGCTTCCTTCGGGATAACGGTGAAGATCGAGCGATCCTTTCTTTAAAGCAGCCAAGGCCTTCTTTGACGGGCCGAGCGGGTTTTCGTTTGAAGCCAGCTTGATTGCGTCCTTGATTCCGAGTTCGCGCTCCAGTTCTTCCAGCGGTTTGCCCGGTTTGTAAGGCTCGATGGATTCAATATGTCGGCCGATGGATATCGTCATGTTTCCTGAAATCAGAGATTTTTTATCGGGTGTACGACCGTGCGCTCCTACTTTGAATCTATTCATTCCCCTTTCCTTTTTCTTTGGCCGCCGGATAAGATCCCAGCACCTTCAAGAAAAGACATTGCTCGTTAAGCTGGTCCAGCGCGCGTCTCACCCGGTCATCATCCTGATGCCCTTCGAGATCCACAAAGAAGATATATTCCCATGCCTTTTTTCTGGACGGCCGGGACTCGATCTTGGTCAGATTAATCCCGTGCTGCGAAAAAGGCTGCAACATATCGTGCAGTGCGCCGACCCGGTCTCGGATCGTGAACATGATCGAGGTCTTGTCTCGGCCGGTCCGGCCGAGACCCTTGGACGAGACGACCAGGAAACGCGTGAAGTTATGGATGTTGTCCTCGACCCGCCGCTGGATGATCTGAAGACCGTACAACTGGGCCGCCAACTCCGAGGCGATCGCCGCGGCGGAGGCATCTTCAGTGCAGAGCTCCGCCGCCCGGGCCGTGCTGTAAACCTCCGTCGTCGGGATATGGGGCAGATGGTTTTCCAACCAGACCCGGCATTGAGCGAACGGCTGCGGATGGGAACAGATATGTTTCACGTCCTCCATCTTGCCGCTCTTGTTCATCAGGTGGAGGGACACCTCCTGCATCACCTCGCCGACGATTTTCAACGGAGAATCGACAAACATATCCAACGTGTGATTGACAACCCCTTCCGTTGAGTTTTCGATAGGGACAACGCCATAATCGGCCCTCCCCCGTTCCACCTCGCTGAAGACGTCCTTGATGCTGTTCACCGGAAGATACGAGGCTGAGAAACCGAACTGACGCTGACTCGCAAGATGAGTGAAGGTCGCCTTCGGGCCGAGGTAGGCCACTTTGAGCGGGCCTTCCAGGGAGAGCGAGGCCGAGATGATCTCGCGATAGACGGCGCGCAGCGCCTCCTTCGGAAACGGACCCTTATTCAAATTTGAAAGCCGTTCGTAAATTTCCATTTCGCGGGCCGGTGCGTGCAAATCGGAAAGGCTGGCCTTTTTCAGCTTGCCGATCTGCATCACAATCTTGGCGCGCCTGTTCAGGAGGGCGAGGATTTGCTCGTCCAGTTTGTCGATTAACCGCCGCAGTTGTGCGATGTTTTTATTATCTTTAGCACCGGCCATAACGATTTTACCTTTAGAATTAAAGGTCTACCATCCTATACGATTTCGGTGTCTTTTGCAAGCGGTTTATGGTTTCCGATTCCTGATTTTCCATAAAATGTCTGTTGAGAAAGGGATCTTGCTTGGTGGGGGTAAGCGATGGGTGGATGCCGAAGAAATCAATCCGGATTTTTAAGGGAGAAATTCAGATGGGAAACCAAGAAATCCTCAAAACCAGGGGTGGGATTCTGCCGGACCCAGACGTAGATCTCGGGCGTTCCCATGCAGAAACCCATCTTGAAATATCCGGGGATATCGACCACGGGGTAATTCGGAATGGCGTTAACGACTTTTCCTAATTTCTGGAAGTAACCAACCATCTCACGAGTCACCATCGCGTTTTTTAATGTGACGACTATTACCTTTGGAGCCTTGTGGCAGTCCTTACGGATTTCCAGGGCCGCCGTCTCGAGCCTCAACGAACTCGAGAGCGGCGGCGTGGAGATTTCGAGATGATCGGTCTCGTTACCTTCTCTGGGCAACGATCTCACAGAAGGGATCTCCTTTTCCGCGGCACTTGACCTCCTTGGCCACAAAGGTATGGCTGTTCCGGAAGAGCTTTTTATAATAATCTTCGCTCAATTCGGGTTTGACCGTGATGTCTCCTGTGTAAAGAAGGTTGGCCAACCCGGCCGTCGCCCCTGTGGCCAGATAGCAGATCCCATGGTCGCTTTTGGGGTATTTCATGCCCAGATAACCGTTCGACTCGTACGAGTTGAATACCCGCGCGACCAAGCGCTCGTTTGGGATTAGCTCGGCTATCCTCCACACCCCCCATCCCAGAGCGTTCATGACCGCGAAAATGCCGTGCATCCAATCTTCCCGAGATTTAAGCGAGGGATAAATGAGTTGATACCACTCGGGAGACTTCATGATCCCACCAAGCGTGTTGAAGGCACAAACATGTCCCGCCTCCACCAGAAGAGAACCGACTACCGAGTTGATATCGCCTCCCCGCACCTTTTGGGTCCGCATTTCGAATTCGTTCGAGATCCGGTTATAATAATTGGCGAAGTGTCGCGTAAGGTAGACGCCGAACGCGGGAATGTATCCCTCTTCGTTTCCGACCAATTCCATGCCGGAAACCGCCGTGATGATCCCTTCTTCATCAACCTGATTGGTCAATATCCGGGGGCTCACCTTGGAATTGCAATTGCCCTGCCCGACCGACTTTTGAATCACCCGGGCCTTGGCCTCGGTCGTCAATTCGAACTGGCAGGCCTTCGCCCCTTGCGCGATACATTCCTTTTCAACGCACCGGTATGTCCCCAAAGGCTTGTCAAACGCGGCCGCGGCCGCGGCCTCGATAAACCCGCTGTTGAAGTAACATGCGGGAGCTTCTTGTCGGCCCCATTTACTCAAGAAACCAAAACCATAATGGGAGAAGGGGGCGCTGACCTTTCCGCCTTTTTCGGTGATTCGATTCAACTCCAAAACCCCGAAGCCCAGCACATGGAATATTTCGGCAAATTCCGAAAGCCTCTGACTTGCGGGTTCTCCTTTTTTGGCCATATGCTGAAGCTGGCTATACACCACTTCCGCGGCCGCGTCGATTAGAACCTGCTTCATCTGTACATCCGCCGGATCCAAAAGGGTCCTCTGCAAAAAACAATTGTAGTGATGACAGTGAAACACAAGCGGTTCCCCGCCGAGCACCGCCTGATTGATTTCTCGGCGAAAGACGATGGGTTGTATTGTAAGCGTTTTCATTTGCTATCCCCCTCCCCGGATGGATTCTGGATCGGACTTTTTAGTCCCGTCATCTCTTCGATTATCGACTTTACTTCATTAAATATTTTCGGGTCGGTGACGTTTTTCTCGAGGAGAGCAGGAAGAGTGTATCCCGTCTTGAGAATGATCCGGGCCCCCGCGAGTTTTTTCAGAGAACTGTCGGCCTGTTCGTTAAACCAGCCGATCAGCTTTGCAATGCTCGTTGTCTCTATGGTCTGTGTCATGGTCCCTCCTGAAGATAATGACGGAAGCATCATTTAGAAGTGTATCCGAGGATGCCTACTTGTCAAGGCGGAGGACCGACTGGTTCTTCACCCTTGACATTCTTTCCTAAATAGGCGTAGGTTTTAAGGAAATCACCAAGGATGCTCTTGCCATGCTTTACACAAAACTCGGCCGAACCGGGCTCCGGGTCAGTCGTCTCTGCTTAGGGACGATGAACTTTGGGCCGGAAACCTCTGAGAAAGAAAGCCACGCCATCATGGATGAGACGTTGGCTCTCGGCATCAACTTCTTCGACACCGCCAACGTCTATGGATGGAAGAAGGGGGAAGGCTGGACGGAGCAGATCATCGGCCGATGGCTCGCGCAGGGCGGCGGCCGACGGGAAGCGATCGTTCTGGCAACGAAGGTCTACGGACGGATGGGTGACCGTCCCAACGAGCGGGCCCTGTCGGCCTACCATATCCGCCGCGCATGCGAAGAGAGCCTCCGACGGCTCCGGACCGACCATATCGATCTTTACCAGATGCACCATATCGACCGCGACACGCCGTGGGAGGAAATCTGGCAGGCAATGGAGCATCTGGTGCACGAGGGGAAGGTGATCTACATCGGCAGCAGCAACTTTTCCGGCTGGCAGATTGCGACGGCCAACCAGACGGCCGCGCGCCGCAATTTCATGGGCTTGGTGAGCGAGCAGAGCATCTACAATCTCCAGAACCGGATGATCGAGCTGGAGGTGATCCCGGCCTGCCGTGAATACGGTCTGGGACTCATCCCTTGGAGCCCGCTGGCGGGCGGCCTCCTCGGCGGCGCGTTGAAGAAAACCGCCAAGGGTCGTCGGACGGATTCCGAGACCCAGGCCCTCGCGGAAAAGCACCGGCCGCAGATCGAACGGTATGAAGCCTTCTGCAAAAAAATCGGCGAACCGCCTGCCGTTGTGGCCCTGGCCTGGCTCCTGGCAAACCCTTTCGTCACCGCGCCGATCATCGGGCCCCGTACGATGGACCAACTCAAAAGCAGTCTGCGCGCGCTTGAAGTTCGTCTGGACGAAATGTCCATGAAAGAGCTCGATACGATCTGGGCCGGCCCGGGCGGCGAGGCACCCGAGGCCTACGCGTGGTGATCTCGGCTTTTCTGATTGATCACACGCAGCGCCTGCTCTCAAGCTATCGGCGTTGGACGGGGCGGGATCTGATTCCGGCTTCCGGCTCGCTGGAAGAGCGGGCCCGGCACTTGTTTAACGTGCCGTTCGTCGTCATCTCGCACGGCACGGAAGAGGATCCCATTTTAAACTACGGCAATCAGGCGGCGTTGACGCTCTGGGAGATGTCGTGGGAGGAGTTCACAAAAACACCGTCGCGCCTCACGGCCGAGCCGATGGAACAGGCGGAGCGCGCAAAACTTCTGACCGAGGTGTCGAATAAAGGTTTTATGGACGGCTACCGAGGCGTGCGGATCTCCAAAACGGGCCGACGTTTTCAGGTCGAGAAGGCCGTCGTCTGGAACCTGATCGACGAGCACGATCGGTATTGCGGTCAGGCCGCGACCTTTAGCAGGTGGACATACCTATGAGGGTTTGATTCCCGAGACCGCCAGGGCCACGCCGGGGATTCGGACCTCCGCGCCGCGACGGAATCGTTCGGCCGCCCCGACCATTTTCTCATCCGCCTCTGTGCGCTTCTCCTGCGGAACCTTCTCAAACAGTCCCTGAAGCGGCGCGGCCATCTCTCTCAGACATTCCAGGTATTCCTTTTCCGAAGCAAAAACACCTTCGATCGGCACCTCTTCTTCGCGAAGATCCGTAAAACCGGCGGCCTTCATCCGGCCCTGCAGATCACCCGACCGTTCCAGATAAAAGATGCCCGGAACGGACGGATCGACCGGCGGCATCTCCATATATTCTTTGAGCACTCCCATGGGAAGCGTGATGTATGGATTCTTCTCTTTGGCCGCCCAGACCGCCGTTGCCACTCTTCCTCCGGGCTTCAGCACGCGATGCATCTCTCCAAGAGTCTTGTCCAGATGTGGGAGGAACATCAGACAGAAACGGGACGTGACCGCATCAAACCGGTCCGCTTCAAAGGACAGCGACGCAACATCGGCTTGCCGGAAGGTCACATGATTCAGTCCCCGCTTGGCTGCTTTCCGCCGGGCCACTGCAAGCATGTCCTCGGCAATGTCGATGCCGGTCACATGGCCGCTCGTTCCAACGCGCTCCGCGGCCGGGATCGCAGGGTATCCGGTTCCGCTTCCCAGATCCAGGACCTGATGGCCGGGCTCCAGGCGGGCCTTCTCCAACAGATGCCGCGTACAAGGTTCCATTCTGACATTCAACCAGGCGTCCCATTTTTCCCATGCGGCCGAAACCCGGTTCCAGTCCTTGCGTTGTGTTTCGATGAATTGGTTCGGATCAAAATGGGTCACGATGATTCTCCTTTGTAAAGACCATCCGATTTTAAATTGGGGGAACCGCGTATGTCAATAAGGCTTCAGAATTCCTTGATCGTCGAGCAGGGGGGTTTAGAGAAGGTCGGCTTGCTGGGGCTTCGGGCGATTCGGATGAAGCGGCTTGCCGAAATGCTGATAAGCCAGCGCGGTCGCGAGGCGGCCGCGGGGGGTGCGGTCGAGATATCCGCCCTGGATCAGAAAGGGCTCGTAGACGTCTTCGATCGTGTCCTTCTCCTCGCTGATCGCCGAGGCCAGCGTCTCGACGCCCACCGGCCCTCCTGCGAACTTCTCGATGATCGTGAGCAGGAGTTTCCGATCCATGGGATCGAACCCCTTCTCGTCGATCTCCATCCGGCCGAGGGCTTCGCAGGCGACGGCCTTTGTGATTCGCCCGTCCGCCTTAACCTGCGCAAAATCGCGGACGCGTTTGAGCAGCCGATTCGCAATCCGGGGCGTTCCCCGGGACCGGCGCGCGATCTCTTGCGCTCCGGCGGCGTCGACTTCAATTCCCAAAATCCGCGCCGAGCGGTTCACGATCTCTTCGAGCTCCGGGGTCAGATAGAAGTCCAGCCGGTTGATCACGCCGAACCGCTCGCGCAACGGCGAGGTGAGCAAGCCGGCCCGCGTCGTCGCGCCGATCAGGGTGAAGCGCGGCAGGGCCAGCTTGACGCTTCGCGCGGAGGGGCCCTGTCCGATCACGAGATCCAGCTGGAAATCCTCCATCGCCGGGTAGAGGATTTCTTCCACGGCCGGGTGGAGCCGGTGAATTTCGTCGATGAAAAAGACGTCCCGCTCCGAAAGATTGCTCAAAATCGCCGCGAGATCGCCCGGATGCTCCAGCGCCGGGCCGGAGGTGGCCTTGATATTGACGCCCAGCTCCCGCGCGATGATATGGGCCAGCGTCGTTTTACCGAGTCCCGGCGGTCCGTAGAAGATCACGTGATCCAGAACATCCTCCCGCTGCCGGGCGGCCTGGATATAGATCGTCAGGTTCTCCTTGAGCTTATTCTGACCGACATACTCCGCAAGCGACGTCGGACGGAGCGACGCCTCGTACGTCTTCTCTTCTTCATTCAACTGGTTCGTCAGGATGTGTTCGGGCATTTAGGTTCTTGACAAAACTTTCAGGGACTCCTTGATCAACTCTTCGATTCCCACCGGCCGGGCGGGACCGCCGTTGCCGGACCTCAACACTTTTTTCACCGCGTCTTTGGCGAGGGGCGACTTGTAACCGAGGTTGACCAGCGCCGACACCGCGTCCTCCATCCCTTGCAACTCCTTCTCTTCGGCCGGGCCGACCGCCGTCGAATCCGAGACCGCCACGGCCCGGATCTTCTCCTTTAACTCCAGCACCAGGCGCGCCGCGGTTTTTTGGCCAATGCCCGGAATCGAGCTTAGTTTCGCGACATCTCCTTGATTGACGGCCGCGACCAGTTCGGAGAGCGGAAGCCCGGACAGAATATTGATCGCCAACTTGGGTCCGATTCCGGAGACGCCCAACAACAGAAGAAAGACGTTCTTTTCTTCCCCGCTCGAGAAGCCGTAAAGCTGGAGCGCGTCCTCCCGGACATGGGTGTAGGTCCAGAGATGGACCGACTCGTGCTCGGACGGCAGCCGGTAGAAGGTCGTCAGCGGCATCATCACCTCGTAGCCCACGCCGTGGACATCCACGACGACCGACTGGGGCGTCTTTCGTTTTAAGATTCCGCTCAGCGAAGCAATCATACCGGATGTGCCCTACGCGTTTGTCAAGGCCCGGATCTTGGCCGAATGCAGATAGCAGATCGCCACGGCCAGCGCGTCGGCCGCATGGTGAGTATCGGGCGCCGTCTTGAGGTTCAGGAGACGGCCGACCATGCTCTCGACCTGATCCTTGCGGGCCGCGCCGTACCCGACCACGGCCAGTTTCACCTCGGTCGGCGCGCATTCATGCACCGGGAGCCCGCATGCCTCGGCCGCCAAGAGAGCGATGCCGCGGGCCTGTCCCAGTTTCAACGCGCTTTGAAAATTTTTGGAGACGAACGTGTTTTCGACGACAACGGCCGCCGGTCGCTGTGTCCGGAACACGACCAGCAATTCATCATATATTTTTTTGAGCCGTTTCGGAAGCGATTCCCGTGCGGCGGTCGTGATCGAACCGGAAGCGACGTACGAAAGCCGGTGATCCTCTTCGTCCACCACTCCGTAGCCCGTCGTTACGGTTCCCGGATCAATCCCGATCACGCGCATGATGGATTTGCCCTCGTTATTTTGCGGCCACCTTCTCCATCACGTCCTGGGGAATATCGAAATTGGCATGAATGTTCTGAACATCGTCGTGATCTTCGAGCGCCTCCATGAGCTTGAGCATCTGCTCGGCGTCTTTTCCCTGAAGGTTTACATAGTTTTGGGGAATCGATGCCACTTCGGCCGAGACCATTTCGATCTTCTGCCCATCCAATACCTTCCGTACATGCTCGAAATCGTGCGGCGGGGTGATCACTTCAAAGCTGTCGTCTTCCGTGCGAAGGTCCTCCGCCCCGGCCTCCAGAACGAGATTCATCAATTTCTCCTCGTCCGCTTTGGATTTATCCACCACGATCCGGCCCTTCCGATGAAACATCCAGGCCACGCTGCCGGCGTCGGCCATTCGCCCGCCGTTTTTCTCCAGCAGGTTGCGGATTTCGGAGACGCTGCGGTTTTTATTGTCCGAGGTCGTCTCGATCAGCAGCGCCACTCCGCCGGGGCCGTAGCCTTCGTAAACCGCCTCCTCATAATGCACGCCCGGCAGCTCGCCGGTCCCTCGCTGGATCGCTTTCTTGATATTGTCGGCCGGCATGTTGACGTCTTTGGCCTTGACGATCGCCAACCGCAGTCGAGGATTGCCGTTCGGATCGCCGCCCCCGACGCGGGCCGCCGTCGTGATTTCGCGGATGATCTTGGTAAAAACCTTGCCCCGCTTGGCGTCCTCGGCGCCCTTCTTCCGCTTAATTGTCGACCAGTGCGAATGTCCGCCCATGGCGAATAACCCTTTTTTCTCCGTTCACCCTTCGTAGGGGTGGTGGCCCGCGGCCGCACGAGGCGGAAACATCGACCTATCCCTACCGGGTGAACGGAGCTTTGAGTAAGCTGTCCTTGTCCGAATGCGTTACTTTTAACACAAACGACGGTCGGAGTCAATGAACCGCACAGACCGAAGCGGGCGGCATTTCGACGCGAACCAGAGTCGCCGATCGGCTTGGAAACTTGAATTTCCACATCCGAAAGAGTTAAAATAATTTTATGAAGACATTACGATTCATGATCATGATCGTTGCACTGCTGATCGGCGTAACGGCCTGCGTGAGCCGGCCGCTCAGGATTCCGGACGCTATGCCGCCGGCGGCGAGCCTCGATGCCCCGAACGTCGTGAAGGTAGTCAAAAATTTGGACGCGGAGGTGATCGATCAATCATGGCGTCCGGCGACCTTCCGCTGGCCGCGGCTCGATCGGGGCATGTTTTTTTGGACCACGACGGTCAAAAACGACGCATCCCAATCCCGGGATATTTGTGTGGTCTTCCACCTATTCAATGCGAATCACCGGGTGCTGCTGGGAGAGAGAGGGTGTCGGGTCGTGGCTCCCGGTCAAGAGGGCCATATCTCGAGCAGCGCCTACGTCGATCTGGATCTGCTCAAGCAGGCCAAAAGCGGACAGGCCAGTCCATTTGAGTCGCACACGATCTACTATCCGAAGTCCGCGACCGGTTAAGAAAGATTCCCGTGACCCGGAAAGTGCTCCGGACTTTGGCCGCGAACCGGCGATCCGTCGTCCGGTTCACGGCTTCGCATGTCTACGATGATTTCTCCTCGTCGATCTTCCGGGTTCGATACACGTCGTAATCGGGCACGAGACGCTCGTAATCGCTGTCCATCAGGGGAGAGGAGATCATGAAATCGGCGGTGGAGCGATTGCAGGCCACGGGAATGTTCCAGACCACCGCCATGCGCAAGAGCGCCTTGACGTCCGGATCGTGGGGTTGAGGCTCGAGCGGATCCCAGAAAAAGATGAGAAAATCGATCTCCCGGTCGGCGATCTTGGCGCCGATCTGCTGATCCCCGCCCAGCGGTCCGCTCTGGAGTTTGTTGATTTTGAATCCGAGCTCCTGCTCTAAAATCCCGCCGGTCGTCCCGGTCGCATAGATTTTGTGGTGAGCCAAGAGCGTCCGGTTGTATTTGGCCCATTCAACCAGGTCGCGCTTTTTGTTGTCGTGTGCGACCAGCGCGATTTTCTTATCATGCTCCATGATGATTTTTTTATGTGTCATACCCATCCTCCCCTTTTGCCGCCGATGAATTAGAGACGCGTGCAAGGTCTGTTTTATTCCGAGCTCTGACCCGCCGCCGGCTCCGGCTTTGCGGTGAGGCGCATGACGACGATATAAAGACCGGTCAAGAGCAGGATGAGGCCCACGAACCAGTGGAACCGGTCGGCTAAAACGCGCATCATCTGTTGCGGATCGTCGAGCAGCTCGGGCCGGTCGCCGATCACCTCGGCCCCGAACCAGCCCAAGGCCGTGCACCAGACGGCCGAGCCGGCCAGGGTCATGAGGCTGTACATCTTGAAATCCATCCGGACGAGCCCGGCCGGGATGCCGATCAGGTGCCGTATGACGGGTAGGAGCCGCGAGAAAAAAATCCCGCCGGCTTCGTATCGCGCCAGCCAGCGCTCCGCGCGCAGCAGTTTCGATTCCGGAATGAAGAAATATTTTCCGTACCGCAGGACGAGCGGCCGGCCGATCCACCGGGCCGACCAGTACATCGCGGCCGCGCCGATATAACTGCCCGCCGTTCCAGCCAGGATCACGCCCCAAAAATTATACCTCCCCTGCGCCGCCCAGTAGGCCGCGGGAGGAATGACCACCTCGCTTGGAATCGGGACGATGGAGCTCTCGACCGCCATCAGTAAAACAATTCCAACATAGCCCCAGTCGCGCACCAGATCGAACCAGATCACGATCCATGCATCCATCAACGAGTCTCCGTATCTTCAACCGAGAACGACGGGGTTATCACGAAGGGGCGCCGGATGGTGATCGCATAAAACCCGCGCCCGATTATTTTAGATGCGGCGGCCGATGGAAGAGGCCACGAGCCGGACCTGCCTCATCAACTCCTGAAACATGGGGAGGGTCAGCGATTGCGGGCCGTCGGAAAGGGCGTGATCCGGTTCGGGATGGATTTCCACGAGCAGTCCGTCCGCGCCCACCGCCACGGCCGCCCGCGCCAGGGGGGTGACCCCGTAACGCAAACCGAAGCCGTGGGAGGGATCCACGATCACCGGAAGGTGGGAAAGCTGTTTCAGGACAATCACCGCACCCAGGTCCAGGGTGTTGCGCGTCATGGTTTCAAACGTCCGGATGCCCCGCTCGCACAGCACGATCTCGTAGTTGCCCCGCGACGCGATGTATTCGGCGGCCATCAAGAGTTCCTTGAGAGTGGCGCTCAGTCCCCGTTTGAGCAACACGGGTCGTTTGACTTCGCCGACCGCTTCCAGGAGTGGAAAGTTCTGCATGTTACGGGCCCCGATCTGGAGCACGTCCGCGTAGCGCGCCACCAGCTCCACCGAGCCGGGGCTCATCACCTCGGTCACCACCTTCAAACCGGTCTCTTCGCGCGCGAGCGCCAGAAGTTTGAGCCCCTCCTCTTTGAGTCCTTGGAAGTCGTACGGGCTGGTGCGCGGCTTGAACGCCCCGCCCCGCAGGAACCGCGCGCCGCAGGCCTGGGCGGCCCTGGCGCAAGCCAGAATCTGGGCCTCGCTCTCGACCGAGCACGGACCGGCCATAACGGCCAACGACTCGCCGCCGATGACCGCTCCATCCACGTTCACGACGGTGCGCTCGGGCTTCACCTCGGACGACACCAGCTTAAACGGCTGGCTGACCGGAATCGCCTGGGCGACTCCCGGGAGGATCTCAAAAAGGTCTGCGTCCACGGGGCCCCGATTGCCCGTGATCCCGATGGCCGTGCGCTCGCTGCCGGGGATGGCATGGGGCTTAAATCCCAGCTCCTTGATCTTTTCAGCCACCGCATCGATCTGTTCCGAGGTGGCATCGTGTCGCATGACGATCAGCATCATCCCCTCCGATACAATGAAAGTATAGTCGAACCTCCCTGGAATTTCAAGCGGGGGAAGGCCGGATTCAGCGGGAATAAAAGGAGGAATACACGCGTTACCGCGGAAACGCCTCGCGGACGCCGCCGTCGACGGGCAGGATCGCGCCGGTGGTTTTGGCCGAACGGTCCGAGGCGAAGAACAGGACGGCCTCGGCCACGTCGTCGGGATAAATTTTTGATTTTAAAAGATTGCGTTGCGCGTAGAAGTCTTCGAGCTTCCCGATCGGTATTCCATGGGCTTTTGCGCGTTCTTCCCGGATCTCTTTGGACCAGAGCCCGGATTCCTGAAAAACGCCGTCGGGACTGACCATGTTCACGCGGATGCGATCGTCCGCGCCCTCGATCGCGAGGATGCGCGACAGTTGGACCTGGGCGGCTTTGGAGGCCGAGTAGGCCCCGAAATCTTTTCCCGGCGCAAGGACATTTTTCGTCGCCACGACGACGATGTTCCCGCCGAGACCCTGCTCTTTGAAAACGCGAATCGTCTCGCGACAGACGAGAAAATGGCCGGTGGCGTTGACGGCCATCGAGCGATCCCAATCCGAGAGCGTCAACCGGTCGACCGGCGACGATTTCGCGATCCCGGCGTTCGAGACCAGAATATCCAGTCCCCCGTACGCCAGAACCGCGCCCTCAAAGGCTTTCCTTACCGAAGCTTCGCTCGCCACATCCATCTTGAACGCGATCGAATTCGTCTCGCCCATCTTCCGGTTGATTGCCTCGGAGACCTCGCGGGTTTTTTCAAGATCGATATCGGTCAGAACGACCATGGCCCCTTCGTTGGCGAGCCGCTCGGCGATCGCCTTTCCGATTCCTCCGGCCGCCCCGGTGACCAACGCGACCCGTCGGGATAGTTCCTTCTCGGGCGGAAGGAGCGTCAGCTTGAAATTCTCCATCGGCCAGTACTCAAAATCGCACAGGTCGCGAGGCGCGAGCACGGCGTAGGATGAAATCGCGGCGCTGTCTTGAATGACGCCGATCGTGTGCCGGTAAATATCGCGTGCGATCCGGGCCGCGCGTCGGTCTTTCCCGGTCGTGAACATCCCCAAACCGGGAACGAGTATCACGCGCGGATTGGGGTCCAGCATCGCGACGCCCGGCGTCTTATACCGGTTGAAGTAGGCCGTGTACCGTTTCCGATATTGCTCCAACGCTTTCGGAAGAACGGCTTTGATCTTTTCGGAATCCGGACGGGTGATCTCCAGAAACATCGGCCAAGGCTTTGTATGCATCAGGTGATCGGGCGTGAACGGCCCGATCTGGGAGAGCGCCTCGGCCCTCGGATGACGGACAAACCGAAGCACTTCGGGACGGTCGTCATAAAACAGGACCATCCGTTTGTTCCCCCCGATCCCGCCGCGAAGGAGAGGCGCCACCGCCGCGGCATTCGAACGACGGGCCGCCTGCGGCCGTTTCGAACGAGATACCTTGATCCGCGGCGCTCTTGGACGACGGGCGATGAATTTCTCGGCCTCGGTGATCATCCGGATCGTTTCCAGATAAGCCTCCTTGGCCGATTCCCCCCAGGTGATCAGTCCGTGTTTGTCCAGAATAATCGCGCGAAGGCCGGGATTTTTTGCGTAGGCCTCGCCGGTCCGCTTGGAGAGAAGAAAACCCGGACGGAAATAGGGAATGAGGGCCACGCGTTTTCCGAAAACCGAGCGGACAACTTTATCGCCGTCCGGCGTGTCGGTCAGCGCGCAGATCGCATCGGCATGGGTGTGGTAGAGATGGGGCGGCGGTAAAAACGCATGCAGCAGCGTTTCGATCGAGGGCTTGGGGGCGCCGGGCTCGAGGACGGATCGGGATTGATAGGCCACCATCTCATCATCGGTCATCGCCGGACGTTTCATGAGCGGCAGCAGATCGTCCAGGCGCAACGGCGTGAACTGTTTGTGGGTGATCGTCCTCATATCCGAGCCGGACCCTTTCATCCAGAGGATCCGGACCGGCCGGCCGGTATGATCCGTCCCTTTCGTTTTGACGGATGAGTTTCCACCGCCCCAGACGACGAGGTTCGTATCCATGCCGATCAATCGGGAGGTGTAGACCAGGACATCCAATCCTTCCAACCCTCGCGCCTCTTTTTCCGACCACCGGCTTTTCATTTCGTTTGTCGGCCGCTTCAGGCCATTCCTTTCTTCAAAAACTGACCGGTGTAAGACGACCGGACCTGAGCGATCGCTTCGGGCGTTCCGGTCGCGACGATCTGTCCTCCCCGGTCTCCGCCCTCCGGCCCGAGATCGATGATCCAGTCGGAATTCTTAATGACGTCCAGGTTGTGCTCGATGACGACGACGGTGTTTCCGGCGTCCACCAGACGGTTCAGGACGTCCAACAGCCTCTGGATGTCGGCGAAATGAAGTCCCGTCGTCGGCTCGTCCAGAATGTAGAGCGTCTGCCCGGTCGCTCGTTTCGACAGCTCGCGGGAAAGCTTCACCCGTTGGGCCTCACCGCCGGAAAGGGTCGTGGCCGACTGGCCGAGACGAACATAACCCAGGCCGACGTCCTGAAGCGTTTCCAGTTTGGCCTTGAGGTGCGGGATGGCCGCGAAGAAGGCCAGCGCCTGCTCCACGGTCATATCAAGAATGTCCGCGATATTTTTTCCTTTGAAGGCGATCTCCAATGTTTCACGGTTGTATCGTTTCCCTTTGCAGACCTCGCATGTGACGTAGACGTCCGGAAGAAAGTGCATCTCGATCTTGATGACGCCGTCGCCCTGGCAGGCCTCGCAGCGACCGCCCTTGACGTTGAAACTGTAGCGCCCGGCCTTGTAGCCCCTCATCCGGGATTCGGGAAGCTGCGTGAACAGGTCGCGCATGAACGTGAACAAGCCGGTGTACGTGGCCGGGTTGGACCGCGGGGTTCGACCGATGGGCGACTGGTCGATATTGATCACCTTGTCGAGGTGCTCCAGCCCCTTGATCTGGTTGCAGGCCCCGGGGCGATCCGTCGCCCGGTACAGCCGTTGGGCCAGGTTTTTATACAGGACCTCGAGGACCAAGGTGCTTTTGCCCGATCCCGACACGCCCGTGATACAGGTCAAAAGGCCCAGCGGGATCTCCGCGTCGATGCTCTTGAGATTATTTTCCCGCGCCCCGAGGATCCTCAAGAATTTTCCCGGAGGTCGGTGGCGCTTGGGAAGCGAGATGACCCGGTCCTTGCGAAGATACATCCCCGTGAGCGATTTTTCATGGGCCACGATCTCTTTGGGGGTTCCCTCGGCCACGACCTCGCCCCCGTGGATGCCGGCCCCCGGACCCATATCGATCACGTGATCCGCCGTGAGGATCGTTTCCTCATCGTGCTCCACCACGAGGACGGTATTGCCCAGATCCCTCAAGCGGATCAGCGTATCCAGCAGGCGGCGGTTGTCCCGTTGATGCAGCCCGATGCTGGGCTCGTCTAAAATGTACAATACGCCGGTCAGGGAGGATCCGATCTGGGTCGCAAGCCGAATCCGCTGTCCTTCACCGCCGGAAAGCGTGGCCGCGGCGCGGTCCAGCGTGAGATAGTCCAGGCCGACGTTCATCAGAAAGCCGAGCCGCTCCCGGATCTCCTTCAAAATTCGATGGGCGATCATGGATTCCCGATCCGTCAGCTCCAGGCCGGCAAAAAAGAGGGTCGCCTCCTTGATCGAGAACCGGGTCGCTTCGGCGATCGACTTTCCGCCGATCTTCACCGCCAAACTCTCCGGCTTGAGCCGCTCACCCTTGCAGACTTTGCAGGAATGGGTTCCCATGTACTGCGCGATCTCTTCCCGGATGTAGCTGGAGTCGGTTTCCCGAAACCGTCGCTGGAGGTTTCCAACCACGCCCTCGAACGTCCGGTGAAAGGCATGCCGGTGGCCGTCGCTGTCATATTGGAAGGTGATCTCTTCCGATCCGGAGCCGTACAAAAGCACACGCTGGTATTCCGGCTTCAGGTCTTTAAACGGCGTCCGGAGATCAAACCCGTAATGCTTTGCGACCGACTCCATCATCTGATAATAATAGGCCGAAAACCGCTTCTCCCAGGGTTTGATCGCGCCCCCGCGAAGGGTCAGGTTCTTGTCCGGAACAATCCGATCGGGATCCAGATCCATGGTGGATCCCAAACCGTCGCAGGCCGGGCAGGCCCCGTGCGGGCTGTTGAAGGAGAAAACCCGGGGCGTCAGTTCGGAAAGGCTGATCCCGCACTCGGTGCAGGCCAGCTTTTCGCTGAACGGGACCTCTTCCCCGTCGCGATGAAGGAGAACGATCCCGGCGGCCAGCCGCAACGCCGTCTCGAGCGAGTCGGCCAGCCGCTTCTGAATTCCCTCTTTGACCACCAGTCGGTCGATCAAAACTTCGATCGTTTGCTTTTTCTTTTTGTCCAGGGCGATCTCTTCGGACAGATCCCGAAGCTGCCCGTTGATCCGGACGCGTGTGTAACCGCTTTTGCGGAGTTGGAGCAGGTCCTTGCGATACTCCCCTTTTCGGCCGCGGACGATCGGCGCGAAAATCTGGATCTTGGATCCGGCGGGCCAGGCCATCACTTGATCGACCATTTGTTGAACCGTTTGCGCCGCGACCGCGCGGCCGCATTGGTGGCAGTGAGGTCGGCCCGCGCGCGCGAACAGCACGCGGAGGTAGTCGTAGATTTCGGTCACGGTCCCGACGGTCGAGCGGGGATTATGGCTGGTCGTCTTCTGCTCGATCGAGATGGCGGGCGAAAGCCCGTCGATCGAATCCACGTCCGGCTTGTCCATCTGTTCCAAAAACTGCCGCGCGTACGCCGAAAGGGACTCCACGTATCGGCGCTGCCCCTCGGCATATACAGTGTCGAAGGCCAGCGAGGATTTCCCGGAGCCGGACAGACCGGTGATCACGACCAGTTTATCGCGGGGAATGACCACGTCGATGTTTTTTAAATTATGCTCCCGCGCTCCGCGGATGATGATCTCTTTCTGTTGCATGTCGGTCCATGAACCTCGTTTTGAATTTTTTAGTATAACACGGTCGGGCGAACGTCGTCCAGCCATTGACAACGGCCACCAATGGTGTTACGAATACCCCCATGCAACCGGTTCCGGCTCTTCCAATCGTTCCCGAGAAAGAAAAAGCCGTACAGAAAATGTTCACGGCGATCGCTCACCGGTATGACCTGAACAACTCGCTTCTCTCGCTGGGTCTTCATCACACATGGAAACGGCTGGCCGTCCGGATGAGCGGGGCGGCCGAGGGCGACGTCGCCCTCGATCTTTGCACCGGCACGGCGGACCTGGCCGTTTTACTGGCCCGACGGGTCGGTCCAAAAGGACACGTGATCGGCCTGGACCTGAATGAACGAATGCTCGAGTACGGCCGGCGGAAGATCGAGCGGGTGTGTCCGAACGGAAACATCACTTTGCTTCTCGGAAACGCCGAGTCGCTCCAGTTTTGCGACGGGACCTTCCGGATCGTCACCGTGGCCTTCGGAATCCGCAATGTCGCCGACATCCAAGCGGCTTTGCACGAAATGTTCCGGGTCTTAAAACCGGGCGGTCGCGCCGTCTGTCTCGAGTTTTCCCGTCCCACCAACGAACCCTTGCGGAAACTGTACGACCTTTACTCGTTCACGATCCTGCCCCGGATCGGAAAGGTTGTCTCGCGCGATCAAACCGGCGTCTACGACTATCTCCCGGCCTCGATCCGGGCCTTTCCGGACCAGGAACGATTTAAAGAATTGTTCTCCGAGGCGGGTTTCTCTCCCGTATCCTATCGAAACCTCACCGGCGGAATCGTCGCCATCCATATCGGGGTAAAACCTCATTAGGCCGGAACGGTCGGGCCGTTCTCCGATGTCGATTCGAAGACGACCGCTACATCGAGGCCGATCCCGAACTCCACCAGCCACGCCAGAGCCTCCGGCGGCAGGCTGAACCCGCCGCGGCCGTGGTTGGATCGATACTCGCAGAACAGGTCGACCGATAAAGCGGTCTTGATATCACGAAGGACGAACCCTCGAGGAACCAGCCTGGACTTCAGCCAAGCCAGATGGTCCTCCAGCGGTCGATCCTTGGCCACCGGCGCGGTCATCTCCCAGAAGTCGACGATCAGACGCTCCGACGTCCCTTCAATCGCTTCACCCCTCCGGCGGGTCCGCGTGGGCTCAAGCCCGAGGCGCATGCTGATCACGCTCATCTCCTCGATCCGGCCGAATATGCGCAACGTTGCCGAATACCGTTCATACTTTTCAACCATGGCCTTCATCGGCGCTTCTCCCCGTTCCGAGTTAATCGACTCTCGCAGAATAATGGACCCCCGGACAAAAAGCAACCCTCAAAGACCTTGCCATAACTCCGCGCAGGCGATCCCGTCTGTTGCATAGCCCATTGGCCTATGTTATCGTAGACTCGCCATGACAGACGTTCGATCAATTCTCTACGTGTTCCTCCCCTGCCGGCCGGTTTACCCTCTCGGGGTGACCTATTTGGCGGATGCGGTCCACCAAAAGTACTCCGATATCCGGCAACATATTCTTGATCTTTCGCTGATCCCGCCGGCACACCGCCGCAAGACCCTGTTGGCCCGACTCCGTCAATTCGATCCCGATCTGGTCTGTTTTTCATGGCGGGACATCCAAGTGTTCGCCCCCCATGAAGGCGATCCGTCCTTAAAATACGCTTTCAATTTCTACTACTCAACCAACCCCTTTAAAAAGTTGACCGCCTCGATCAAGGGGTTGGGGTATCTCTGGACTTATTATCGGGGGATTCAGGAGATTCTGTCCTACTTTTGGCTGATCCACAATCGCTTTCCTGGAAAACGGATCTTGGTCGGCGGCGGCGCCTTCAGCGTGTTCGCCGATCAATTGATTCACCAGCTTCCGGAAGGCACAATCGGTCTTCTGGGGGAAGGCGAGGATGCCTTGTTAAAGGTCATCGAGGGACAAGATCTGCGCGAAGAGCGGTCGATCGTTCGCAAAGGCACGGACGTGCACCGCGGCGTCAAAACCGCGATTACATCCGTTCAGGACATGACGATCGATCTTCCTTACCTGACCGCGATCTTCCCCCAGCACGTCTCCTATAAGAACGACTGCATCGGCGTTCAGTCGAAACGCGGGTGTCCCTACGATTGCCAGTTCTGCGAATACCCGTATATCGAGGGAAAACGGGTCCGGTACCGCGCGCCCGAACGGGTGGTGGGAGACATTCTGCAACACTACCGCCAGTGGGGAACAAGGAAGTTTTGGTTCACCGACGCGCAGTTCATCACCGGCAGCGAGGCCCTCCCCCAATGCAACGAAATCCTGGACCGGATCGTCGCGGAGAATCTGGAACTGACCTGGGCCGGCTATATTCGAACAAGCCTGATCACTCCCGATCTGGCCCGCCGGATGGTCCGATCCGGGGTGGGAGACCTGGAGGTGGCGATCACCTCCGGTTCTCAAGCCGTCTTGAATGAATTGCACATGGGCTTTCGGTTGGACAACCTGTACGACGGCTGCCGTTACTTAAAAGAGGCCGGTTTCATCGGCAAACTAATTCTCAACTATTCGCTCAACTCCCCCGGTGATACGGAGGCCACGCTGATGGAAAGCATCGCCTCGTATAAAAAAATCGCCGGGATCCTGGGGAACGACCGCGTCTTTCCCATGCTTTTCTTTCTCGGGGTTCAGCCGCATACCGGATTTGAACAGCGCCTCATTCAGGAGGGATATCTTTCCGGCGGTTACAACCCGCTTTCCCTGAACCCGCTGACGGTTAAAAAGATGCTTTACAATCCCCCGCCCCTGAGCCACCTGATCGCTCGGGCCTGCCTCCGGGCGTGGGATAAAACGGCTTGGGAGATGGCCTCTCCGGCCGGACGATCGGTTCATGAGCTGTACGCCGATGAGTCCTTGTTCCGCGGCGTGGTTGAAAACGCAGGGCGAGATGTTCTGATCAATCTGGAGCAGGACCTGCTGTCGCGCGGCGTTGGGCGGATGGAGAACCCGCCGTAGTTTGTTGACGGCCTGGCTCGGCCGGGACGGTCTTCAACACCCCAAACCATGGCGGGACTGGAAGCGTCAGGTCTGCGCTGGAGGATGAACGCTTTTTGTGGCCCGGTACTGATACTCTCTGTATTCTCGGACGAGGTCCTTGATGGCGGTGATCACGGCCTTTTTCGATTTATGAAAAAGCCGCTGCTCGATTTCGACGAGCAAATCGTTGACATCGTTCTGCAGGGACATACCCACCATCATCTGCCTCAGCATACCCACGATGAGCGGCGGACAGGGCATGAAATCAACCTCCACCACCTTTGCGGTCGGCACATCGATATGCGCAACCACCTGAAACACCTCGACCGCGGAGAGTTCTTTGGGCAGTCGGGCCTGTCCTCCGAAAATAAATGTTCCCGCCTTGGGGTCCATGACCTGATCCTTTTAATCTTAACGTTTAGAGCGTACCCCTCTCATCGACCTTCTTTCAGTTTACTCTCATGAATAAGGTCGCCGCCACAAAAAAAGACCCAGATATCCGCCACTGGATCCGGTAAAGAATCCTGGGTCAGATAGCTGGGTCAGCTCACTTTCCACGGCCAGGGTTGACCGGACCGTCAATGAACAGAACAGCTACGTATGGAATGAGGTTCGTTTTTATTGCATGGGGCGAAAAAACGTTGGAATTCTACCAGTCTGCATCGGCAATGTCAAGAGACAAGCGGTATCTTCCTGACTCAATCCGGCGGCCCGATGGCATGAAAGATCTTGATCTCGGTCTCACTCTGATTCGCTTGGAGGAAAATTAACTTCGCCGGATAACTTTTCCCCTGGAACTGCTGCTCTTCGGCCACGAAAATCAGATTGGGTTGATTGGAAGGACTGTTCTCTTTCGCTTCCCCGAACCCGGTCTCGTACCGTTCCTTGAAACCCTGAAAAGTCATCGGTTCTTTCCTAAGGCGCTTTTTGAAAAAATCGGACACTTTTAACAGAGAATCTCTTGAAACAAAAATCCATTCACCCCGGGCATTCGGAATAAATTCTGACTTTGGATAAAAAGGGATTCCCATCTCTTCTTCGTTGGGCCCCCAGATCGAATTGATTCTTTGAATGGCCAGTACGCTCAGACCCCGCACGCGCTCGTTGTCGGTCTGGCGCCACAATGCAGTCAACGCGGGCTTGGCGGAAGGATCCGCAATTTCACTCAGTCCCCGCACGGCCGCAACCTGAATTTCGGGGCGCTTGAGTCCCTGGATCAGGGCTGCCACCGCCGACTTGTCCCCGATCTGCACCAATGCATCGATCACGTCCTGCTGGAGACCCGTGTCATCCAAAAGCCCGGCCAAATCCGGCACCGCCGCCGGATCGCGAAGGGCACCGATCGCCTTGACGGCCGATGACCGAATCGCGGGGTCATGCTCTTCCTTCAAGAGAGCCACGAGCGCCGGGGTCGCCCGTTTGTCTTTCAATGTTCCCAGCATGAAGATGGAACCGGACTTCGTGGAGGCGTCAGGCGATTTCAGGTCCTTCAGACAGTCCTCCAAACCTCCGCACGGTGACTGCGCGACCGTCAGACGTCCTGAGAGCAGGACCAGGGCTATGATGAGAAGATAAAACCGCCGATAAGCAAAAATTCTCGGCCCTCGCTCAACAATCCGAATAACCGCAGGAGTAGCATTTTTGACAGCCTTCCTCCCGAGCCATTTGGACGCCGCACTTGGGACAGAGGTTTCCGGTGAGACGAAAATTTCCGGTCTTCCCGTGACCGTTGCCGTTGCTCGGCGACTTAAGCCACTGCTCCTCCATGGCACGGGCGATGGCGTCCGCCAGCGATGAGATCCGAGCTTCTCCGAATCCGACCGACCGGGCGCCCCCGATGCCGCGCAATTGCTCCACCTCTTCCTGAACTTTTTCGTAGCGTGAAAGGTAGGACGGCGTGCGCAGATAAAGTGAAATCGACCGTCCCAACGATTCGGCCATCGCCATGATGTCGCTTCCGGCTTTTCCGATCGTCATAAACACCTCGGCCGGGCCCTCTTCATCGTCGTTCATCGTGATATGCACCGTCCCCAACGGCGTCTCCTTGCTCAAGGTCACGCCGACTCGCCTGTAGGGACGGGGCTTGACTTTTTTCACATCCTCGCCGGTCGCCGCAGCCGTCTTCGGTTTGGCCGACGTTCCGACGTTCAAAACCTGCTCCTCCAGACACCCGTCCCGGAAAACGGTGATTCCCAAGCAACCGACTTGATACGCCAACTGGTACGCTTTTTTCACGTCATCGCGCATGGCCGAATTGGGAAGGTTGATCGTCTTGGAAACGGCGTTGTCCGTGTATTCCTGAAAAGCCCCCTGCATCCGGATATGCCACTCGGGTGCGATCTGGTGCGAGGCCTGAAACACATCGCACAGGTCTGCGGGCACCTCTTCAATCCCGTCGATGTTTCCCTGCTCGCTGATTCGGTCCATCAAGGCCGGAGTGTAGAAACCCCGTTCCTTCGCAATGGCTTCAAAGACCGGATCCACAAAGGTCAGTTTTCTTTCTCCGGAAACATGGCGGAAAGCCAGCGCGAAAACCGGCTCGATCCCCGAAGAGCAGCCCGCGATGATGCTGATCGTTCCGGTCGGGGCAATGGTGGTCACGGTGGAATTACGAAGAGGACGGCTGTTCCGGTAAATGCTGTCGGTCCAATTAGGGAAGGCCCCCCGCACTTCGGCCAGGTTTTCAGACTCGTGATGGCCGACCGAATTGATGAAACCCATGATCTTACGGCCCAGCGCCAAGGCCTCCTCGCTGTGATAGGGAATTCCCAAACGGAATAGAAGATGGGCCCACCCCATGACACCCAGACCGATGCGGCGATTGGCCTTGACGGCAGCATCGATCTCCGGCAACGGGTACGGATTGACCTCGATGACGTTGTCCAGAAACCGGACCGTCACGCGGACGGCCTGCTCCAATTCTTCCCAGTCAATCGCCCATTTTCCGTTTTTCTTGTCGACGAAAGACAGCAGGTTCAAAGACCCTAGATTGCAAGCCTCATTGGGATAAAGCGGCTGCTCTCCGCACGGATTCGTCGCTTCGACCGGACCCATTTTGGGCACGGGGTTGGACGGTCCCTCATTCATGCGGTCGATGAAAACCAGGCCCGGATCGCCGGTCTGCCAGGCCGACTCCACAATCGCATCAAAGACTTCGCGGGCATTGAGTCGGCCCACGGCCTTTCCCGAATGGGGCGAGATCAAGTTGTATTCCTTTCCCATCGCCACCGCCTGCATGAATTCTTCGGTCACGGCGACGGAGATATTGAAATTCGTGATCTGGCGTTTGCGTTTGCAGAGCACGAACTCCATGATGTCGGGATGGTTGTAATTGAGAATGGCCATGTTGGCCCCTCGACGGGTACCTCCCTGCTTGATGGAATTCGTCGCCGCGTCGAAAACCTTCAGAAAGCTGACCGGCCCGCTGGCTTCGCCCTGGGTGGTCGAGACCAAGGAACCTTTGGCCCGTAATCGAGAAAACGAAAAGCCGGTTCCGCCTCCCGACTGGTGAATGACGGCGGCGTTCTTGATTGCATCGAAGATTCCACGGATCGAGTCTTCGATCGGAAGGACATAGCAGGCCGAATACTGAAGCCCGTTTTCCTTGCCCGCATTCATCAAAGTCGGGCTGTTCGGCATGAATTGCCCTCGGATCATCCGATCGTAAAATTGCGCGGCCACCCGCTCCACCTCCGCTGCGGATGTTCCCCAATGGCTTTCGGCTTTCGCAATCGCCATCGCAACTCGCTTGAACATCCCTTCAGCGGTTTCCTGAAGTTGCCCGCTCTCCTTTCGGAGGTATCTTTCCTCCATGACTTTGATGGCATTGGGGGTCCATTGGCCGCGCTTCTCCCACACGGTTTGCGGATCATGAATTTGACTATCAATTTGACCATCGCGAAGATCGGCTATGGAGATATGTTTGGAGGGTCGAGAGATGCCCTGTGTTTTTGCATGATCGACGTTCTTTGCAATCTCCATAAGTTCCTCCTTTATCTTTTGATCTCTCATCTGAACAGATCCCCTTGATGTGTAAGGATCGTTTATCCGACCTTGCCCGTGTATCGATCGGACTCCTGCTGGGAAATTCGTGCCGACCTTTAGGTCCGAGCCGATTCGAATTCAACCATCGACAGCCGGCCTTCCTCATCCATGAATCCCCGTAATTGCCCTTGCCGATCACGAATCTCATGATTGCCGGCCAACTGACCGATCCACTCTCCTCCCCGCAAAAACACCTCTGCGCCCACCGCGAACGCCACCCAATACCCTTCGGCATCATAAATACGCTTGGGAGTCATCCAATCTCCATGAGTGGACTGTGAAACGAACCCGCCTGACCGAAACTGAAGTGAAACAAGAAGCCCCGCTAAGAGCGATCTCTCAAAACGGGGCTTGGTGATTAGTCGTTGTTCAATAGTTCCATACTGTGTTGTTCCGATCGTGATCACAACAAGTGGCATATGTAAAGTGCCATAACTTGTTAAGATGTGCCAAGTGATATACCATGTGTCATGAAACATGTCAAGCAGAAAAATACAACATACGGGGCCCAAAATTTTAAAGACCTCCTATATATTGTGGATTGTCTGGGGGAAGGTTGTGGATTTCACGTGCATGGTATTGTGCAATCTGTAGTCGTGCCGATGGTTCATTGACAACCTGAAGATGCGGATGTTAAAGTAGGGTCGTGCCAACCTATAGCAAAAAGAAACTCGGGTTTCTTCTATCCACACCTCCCAAGCATCCCAACCTTGAAACCGTCATTCGCCTGACCGAAACCGCCTTGGCCGCCAACTATCAGGTTTATTTATATCTGATCGACCAAGGAACCCTCGCAATGGATCATCCCCGTTTGAATGCGTTATCCGAGCAAGGGCTGAAATTATTTGTTTGCGCTTATGGAGCGGAGCACCACCATGTTTCGCTGACCGGGAAAGCCACCCCGTGCGGATTGGTCGTTCTCTCCGACCTGATCAAAGGCTGTGACCAATTCATTTCGTTTAACTGATCCCCTCCATGGCTGATACCATTCTGGTTCTGATTAAAAGCGATCCTCTCGAAAGCCATCGACCGGTGGAGGCCGTCCGCATCGCTCTGGGCTTGGTCAGCAGTGACCATTCCGTGGCGGTCGTACTGCTCAACCGGTCCCCGCTTCTGCTGTCGGTCGACACCGAAGACCTCATCGATGGCGACCTCCTCCAGAAATATCTCCCCGCCTTCAAAGAATTGGGCCAGACTTTCTGGGTCGAGGAAAACGCGTTCAAGACCCATCTGCCGGAAGGATCGGACTATGCCATCCAGGCCGTTTCGTTTGAGAAAATTGCCGATCTTGTTCAACGGACCGACCGATTTTTTATCTTTTAATCGAGGAGCGAGATGGTCCGTATTCTTCATGTGCTAAAAGATGCCAATCCCGCCGAAGCCTTAACGGTCATTTCAAGGGAAGCGAAGGGGTCCGCTCAAGACCTGTCTGTCCTTCTTATTCAGGAGGCGGTTCGTTTGACACCGGACCTACCGGTCAAGATCTATGTTCTGGAAGAAGACGCTCAAAAGAGAGGGATGGCCGCGGGATTCGAACCGATTAATTACACAAAAATGCTCGATCTGATTCTATCTTCTCATTCAATCATCGTATGGTAACCCATACCTACTCGTGGGCCGCTTTATATTCTTCATACCAGGCCATTTGAATCGCTTCCAATATTTTTTCATTAGAGGCCTTGGGATCGTCCTTGAACTCGGACAATTCCGTCACCCATTGGTGCATCTGGGTGAACCGGACCGTTAAAGGATCAAGTTCCGGATAGCGGTCGATCAACCTCAAAGCGATCTCTTCTGTATCCTGCCAACCCAACTCCATCCAGAATCTCCCAAGGGATCAATGCCCGCCTTCGCCCTCTTCCATGATTTCCACGATGACATCGCCCTGGACCACCGCCTGGCAGCCCAACCGCGAGGAAAGAGTCAAGCCTTCGGCCATATCCAGACGATCCTCTTCGTCCTGTTCCATGGCTGAAAGGTTTTCCATGCCCTGTTTCACAACAATGTGACAGGTCGTACAGGCACAGTTCCCGCCACAGTTGTGACCCATGGTAATCCCATGGGCCAGAGCGATATCCAGCAAAGAACCCGGCTTTCCGTCGTGCTGCAAAGGAAATTGTGACTCATCCACTTCCACCGTCTTATTCACCGGCAGAAAAGTCACCTTGTACTTCTTTTTGACGCCGTTCCCTTCCATAGCGGCTTGGCTGTTCTGTAAAACATTCCCGATTTTTGTTTCCATGGAAAGTCTTTCCCGTCCTTCGACCGAATCAGGGCAGTTCCGAAAGTTCTTTATCCTTTAAGCCGCTCTGCAAGGTCGAATCCATTAAACGTTCGGCCAGATGAACCGTGATCTTGTCTAGCTGTTCGATTCGTTCCCGAATAACACGGTGGTCGTTCCCCTCCACCGATCGCTTAAGTTCCGCCACCTGGTCCTGGATTTGGCGCTTCTCTTCCGGTTCGATGAGTTGCTCGCCTTGTTTTAAGGCCCGTTCGGTATGACGAAGAATCGTCTCGGCCTCGTTCCGCGCCTCAACCAGGAGCCGGGCTTCGACATCGCTTTTTGCAAACTTGAATGAATCCTCGATCATTCGCGTTACGTCGTCATCACTGAGACCGTAGGAGGGCTTCACATCGACGGACTGCTCCCGTCCGCTCCGAAGGTCTTTCGCACCCACATGAAGAATCCCGTTCGCATCGATCGTAAAGTTGACCTCGATCCGCGGCATGCCCGCCGGCAAGGGATCGAGGTCCTTAAGCTGAAATCTCGCGAGGCTGCGATTATCTTTGACCAACTCCCGCTCTCCTTGGAAGACATGGACGTCCACGGAATGCTGACCGTCAACGAACGTCGTGAACAGCTCCTTGGCGTTCGTCGGAATCGTGCTGTTGCGCGGAATCAGGACGCTCATGACTCCGCCCATCGTTTCGATGCCGAGCGACAAGGGCGTCACGTCCAGCAAGAGCATGTTTTGAATACCGCCCGCCAGGATATCGGCCTGGACCGCGGCACCCAAGGCGACCACTTCATCTGGATTCAGCTCAGAATGGGGCGCTTTCTGAAAAAACTCCTGAACCATCCGGCCCACCAAGGGCATGCGCGTCGCACCGCCCACCAATACGACTTCGTCGATATTCTCCGGCGTTAAACGCGCATCTTCCAGAGCCTGACGACACGGCCCCATCGTTAAGTCGATCAGATCTTTGACCAGCGATTCCAACTCAACCCGTTTCATGGATCGGCGGTAAACAATTCCCTGTTTGAGCGGCACTACAATGTCGGTCACCTCGTCCGCGGACAGTCGCCGTTTGGCTTTCTCGACTTCCAAGCGAATCTGCTGGACCACCTCCACATCCTTTCGGAGGTCCTGACCCAATTGAACCTGGATTTCTTTTAACACCTGCTCCATCACGCGTTGGTCGAGATCATCTCCTCCCAAATGGGTGTTCCCGTTGGTGGACAGAACTTCAAAAATGCCCTCCTTAACTTTCAGGATGGAAATATCAAAAGTCCCGCCTCCCAAGTCGTAAATCGCAATCACGCCGTGCTTTTTTTTCTGGAGACCGTAGGCCAAACAGGCCGCCGTGGGTTCATTGACAATACGCAAGACATCCAATCCCGCGATCCGTCCCGCATCCTTGGTCGCCTGGCGCTGACTGTCGTTAAAATAGGCCGGCACCGTGATGACGGCCTGCGTAACCGACGTCCCCAAAAATTCCTCTGCGCGCTGTTTGACTTCCTTAAGAATGAGCGCCGATAACTCGGGCGGGGTTAATCGGTAAGGGCCTAATTCAACCTGAATAATACCCGGTTGCTTTTCGGTCATGGAAACCGGAAAATATTTTCGTTCTTCCTGCGCATCCAAAAGCCCTTTTCCCATCAAGCGCTTGATCGAATAAACCGTCGATTGCGGATGGGTAATCAAACGATTCTTGGCTCTGTCCCCGACAATCCAGCCCTGTTCATCGATTGAGATCACGGATGGGACAAGCGTCCGACCCTCGCCGTCCGCAATGACCCTCGGCTCTTTACCGTCCATATATGCGACGAGGCTATTGGTGGTGCCTAAATCGATTCCCACAATCTTGGACATGCTTCTTTTTCCTTCACGAAAGATCCCGAAGGCCTTCATCCAGATCCCGAAGGACGGTGTTTAAGTAGGCCCGGACGGATAGGAAATCTTTCATCCGTTGCAGTAACGACTGCTGATTTTTCCGCGGTTCGTCCGCTTTAGAATACCGTTGATCCTGCCACCGATCCCACTCGTCAAACAGACGGAAGAGCCCTTTCTCCGCCGCGATTTTCCTGGAACTTATTTTTTCCCTCTCCGTCATCAATGTTTCCCGAAGGGCCGCGCTCCTTTGCGGATCCTTCGTCCGAAATTGTCGGTACTCTTCCAGGGATTCCTGAAGTTCCAGAATCTCTTCCAATAAGTCGGGAGGGGCTTTGGCCGGGATATCTTTCACCGCCCCTTCTTCGAGATTAATGAGGTACTCGACGCGAAGAATCGGATCCCGGAGGGCGCGATAGGCCGCATTTAACATAGCCGAGTTTTGAAGGCTGATTGCTTTTTCCTTGTCCGATCTTCGTTGGAAAAGATCCGGATGAATCTTCCGGCTTAACTCATGAAACCGTCGTTCTAAATCGTGAAGATCGATGGCTAGATGACGGGGAAGCCCCAGCTGCTGAAAATAATCGAGGTCGGACGCGGCCGGTTGAATCTTGATGCACTGGTCACAGAAATATTCGCCTCCCACTTCGGATTGACAATTCCAGCACAGACTTCTAGCCAGCGAATCTTTTTCACGCGACACAGCTCTTTATCCCTGCCGATCCAAAGGTTGAATTTCCGACCATGTTAGGCCGAGAAAGAACTCCCACATCCGCAACTTTTGGTGGCGTTCGGGTTGACAAATTTAAAACCGGTGCCATCAAGGCCGTTCACAAAATCCAACGTCGTCCCTTCGAGATAGAGAAGGCTCTTCGGATCAACCACCACTTTGACACCATGGACATCGAAGACTTGATCCTGCTCACGGGTTTCCGACTCAAAATTCAGCGTGTAAGACATCCCCGAACATCCGCCTCCCTTCACACCCATCCGTAGATTGACGTCCGTCAGATTTTGTGCCTGCATCAATCGTTTCACCTCGTTGGCCGCATTTTCAGTTAATGTAATCATCTCGTTTCCTCCTCTCTTCGGTTAAACAGAACTGTCGCTCTCGGTTTTTTTTCGATAATCCGCAATGGCCGCTTTAATGGCATCCTCCGCCAGAACGGAGCAATGAATTTTCACCGGCGGTAATGACAGTTCTTGGACTATCTCGGTATTCTTAATTTTTTCTGCTTCGTCCAACGTTTTCCCTTTCATCCATTCGGTTGCGAGACTGGAACTGGCAATCGCACTGCCGCAACCGAAGGTTTTAAACTTGGCATCGACAATGCGTCCGGATTCCACCTTGATCTGGAGTTTCATCACGTCTCCGCATTCGGGTGCACCTACAATGCCTGTTCCGACCTCTTTTTCTTCCTTTGGAAAACTCCCCATATTCCGGGGATTGTTGTAGTGATCGATCACTTTATTGCTGTATGCCATGGAATTGACCTCCTCTTTGCCTTAATCTCTCGTCCACTGTACCGTTTTAAGGTCGACGCCCTCTTTGGCCATTTCATAAAGGGGCGACATCTCCCGAAGTTTTTGAATGGTCTCGACCACCCGCTTAACGACATAATCCACCTCTTCCTCCGTATTAAATCGTCCCAGTCCGAATCGAATCGATGAATGCGCAAGGTCCGAACCGACGCCCAAGGCCCGAATCACGTACGAGGGCTCCAGCGTAGCCGAGGTACAGGCAGATCCTGAGGAAACGGCAATGTCCTTTAACCCCATCAAGACGGATTCACCTTCGACATAGGCAAAACTCATGTTCAGGTTGTTGGGAAGGCGTTTCGTGGGATGCCCGTTAAGGTACACTTCATCCAAGGTTTTGAGAATCCCTGCTTTCAGTCTTTCCCGAAGCTCGGTCAAGCGCTTGGACTCTTCCGGCATGATCTGCATACAGATCTCACACGCCTTTCCAAAACCCACAATCAGAGGAACCGGTAATGTGCCCGAACGCATACCTCGCTCATGACCTCCGCCGTCTAGCATCGGCGCCAACCGGACCCGCGGGTTCTTACGACGGACATAGAGGGCACCCACTCCCTTGGGTCCGTAAATCTTATGGGCGGAAAATGACATAAGATCAATCGCCATGGCTTCAACATCCACTGGGATTTTGCCGACCCCTTGTGTGGCATCACAGTGGAACAAAACCCCCCTCGTTTTTGCGATTCGACCGATTTCAGCGATCGGATTGACCGTGCCGATCTCATTATTCGCCATCATGATCGAAATCAGGATTGTTTTATCCGTAATGGCCTTGCTCACTTCCGCGGGATCCACAAACCCTTCTTTATCAACGGGCAAATAGGTTACCTTCATTCCCTGTTTCTCTAATCGCTTAGCCGTATCCAAAATGGCCCGGTGTTCCGTCACTGACGTCACAATATGATCGCCTTTTTCCCGATACATCTCCACAACACCTTTTAAAGCCAGATTGTCTGATTCCGTCGCGCCGGAGGTGAAGATGATCTCCTTCGGATCCGCATGGATGAGAGTCGCGATCTGGCACCGTGCATCATTGACCGCGTTTTCCGCTTCCCATCCGAATGAATGATTACGGCTGGCGGCGTTCCCAAATTTTTCGGTAAAATATGGTATCATGACTTCCAAAACCCGTGGATCCACCGGGGTTGTTGCGTGATTGTCCATATAAATAGGCAGCTTCATATTCAACTCCTCTCATTGCGGTTAAGGCAACCGCGTAATTTCCTCGATCGTGATACTATCCAATAAGCGAGTAATGCTGTCCTGTATTCTGCGGATAGGTCTTCTTACACTGCACTTTTGAAGTTGTTGGCAATCAGTTGCGCCCCCTCGATAGCAATCAACAAGCTCAATGGGCCCTTCAATGGCTTTGACCACTTGCCCTACAGTAATATCCCGAGGAGCCCTAGCTAGAACATATCCCCCTTTGGGGCCGTTCAAGCTCGTAATTAACCCACCCTTGGCCATTTTCTGTAGTATTTTTGCAAGCAATTCAACAGGAATACTGTACTCTTCAGCAATTCGCTTCGTATTGACGATCTTTTTATCATCCTCGAAGCAGGCAATATGACTGATCGCCATCAAACCATAATCAACTTTTTTGCTTAATTTCAACATCGATACACCCGAAGCGCTCGAACACGACTATTTGAGTCTGCGACTATTTTAGTCGGATATAACATATCACATATTTTTTCGTGGTGTCAAGCCTAAAACATGCAGTGGAAATAAATATTTGTAGGGGGACCTCAAGGTGGGCGTTCTAGCTTACAAAAAATATCGGCTAACGTCTACTTTATACTTTGTAGAATCTATGATCTTGAGAATACTGGTTCTAAAATGACCTGTTTTTTCACTTAGTTCAGAGAGATCTATAATATCTCCATCTACCTCCATTCCTGAAGGATCGGCGATAATCTTGACTTTGGGCCTATCCATCCGATCGATGTGCGAACTGGTCTGAACTACAACCCCCAACTCTTTTGTGTCCAGAAGAACCAATGTCCCAATTGGGAAAATGCCAATGCTGTTAACAAAGATTTTCATCAATATTGGATCAAAGGCTCGGCCGCTCTTGTTTAACATAAACTTCAACGCCTTATCTGGAGGATAGGGAATGCGATTGTACACTCTGGAGGAGGTTAGAGCGTCATAACAGTCCACTAGACTAATGATCCTTCCAAGTAAACTTAACTCCCATTGTATATCCAGCTTGGGATAACCAGACAAATCGTAATTCAAGTGGTGTTCGAATATACCAGTGACCATTCGAATGGTCATCTCGTTTATGCCCTTCAATTTAATAATGTATTTCACTCCAAGAATGGGGTGCCGTCGCATAATCTGCCATTCTTCTTCTGTGAAGTCTGTCGGTTTATTTAGTATCTCGGGAGAAATACTGGCCTTGCCCATATCATGAAACAAGGCCGCAATTCCCAACTCGGTCAATTCCTTTTTAGCGTATCCCAACCGCTGTCCCACCGTCAGCGACAAGATACAAACGTTGACGGAGTGGTGATGAGTATACTCATCGTGACTCCGGAGCGTCGTTAGTCCTAAGAGGGTCGACTCCTCCTGTAATAGTAAGTCGACCATGCTCTGAACAACCCGTTTTGCCCGCTTCACGCTCACGGCCTGACCCAATTTGATATTGTCCATCACTTCCGCTACGGCCGTCATTGTTCTGAAATAGGTGCTCTTGGCCATTTCTTTTGTATCTCGAAGAATGTCGTCGAAGCTTTCCTTCTTTTCTTCAAATGGATCAATTTCGATGTAGGCAATCCCCATCGCCTTCATCCGTTGCGCAACCACTTCAAACGGCTCCTGGATGCTCGGATCCGTCTGCACCAGAATATAAACAAACCGCTTCAACTCTTCTACCGTTGAAGATCTCTTAAATAGAATCCCACCGATTCGCAGTTGCTTGAGCGATTCAATCAGCGAGGCGAAGCTGGTAAAACCATCGATGTCCATCTTGAGTTTGAGTTCATCTAAAAAAAGATAATCTCCTTCTAGTCGGAGATAGGCGTCATCGCTCCATTGCCAAAGCGCTCGAAGAGTCCGCAACACATTTTCGATGGGCGCTTCCATGGCAACATTTGTTGGTTCATGAATCTGGGCAGTCTTCATCAGAATATAGAACTGATTAACCAGTTCTTTACCCTTCTTGGCCATTTCTTCGTCGAACCCTCTGGATGACAGGAACTGGCGGTTGGCTAAAGGCTCTATCTGTTGCTTAGGATCATTCGCCATGTGATTTTCCAATTTCACTCAAGGCTTTTACACACGCATCCCGAATGACTTTGCTGGACAACGATTGGCCCTCCTGCAACGCGGCAACGGCTTCTTCGGTGCCAATGCGTTTCAATGTGAGGACCGCGCACAATCCCAATTCTTCTTTGACGGCTTTCTTAAACCAGGCAGAACCCCCTTGCCGAACGAGTTTCCTCATCTTAGGAATCATGGATAACCCGCCTATTTTACCCAATGCCTCAAAAATTTCTTTCTTTTCATAAAGATCTCGGAGAACAAATTCCCGTTCCTCAATCACATTTTTCAAGGGTTCCAAGGCTGCCTGGTAATTGTGACTCGACAAACTGCGAATGGCCTGGATGCGCAGCGAACTCTCGGGATCGTTGAGAAAAGCCACAATCAGTTCTAGGGATCGAGGATCCTTCATTCCATCAAGGGTATGAAGCAATTCCTTGCGAACTTTGACCTCCTTATGGTTGACCAATTTTCGAAAATTCTCAATCACCTTTTCCTTTCCGATCTTCCCTAGAACATAGACGACATTCCTAACCACAAACCACCGTGGATCATCCAATTTTTGGATGAGCGGTTCAATATCTTCCTTCCCTAAATGCACAAGGGCCTCACAAACAACACGGCGCATTTTCATTTGTGTCAAGCGTCCTAAGAGTTCGATCAACGGGATGAGGGCATATTTGCTCAGCAGCAGCCAGAATTCATAGACCTGGTCTGTATCTTTCGCCCCCCACTGATTGAGCACCGGTTCCAATGCCCGGATTCTCTGCGGATCACCCGCTCGGTCAATCGACTGAATCAAACGAAGCCGCTGAGACTCCGGAAGATTTCTTGTCGGGTCTAGCAGCTCATGAAATAACTCCAGGACTTTCTTCGAATGCCAGAAATCTCCCCGGAGCATCAGGGTCTCTAATACATTATCGAGAATGTCGACCATCTCGGAAAATGCTCCTTCCTCTTTCTCAATCCGGAGAATGGCGGCTAAGATTCCCATTAGCGTTGAGATCGGATTCGCATATTTCTCCACCTTCATCTGTTGCTTAATCGCGGCAATTTCCTCCTCCGACAAAACAAAAATCTGAGAGGCTTGATCGGCCATTTTGGGACCTAGAAATTCCTGAAGAGTTGTTTGGGCCGATTCCGCCACCGGTTTCATTCGTGTTTTTTCTTTTTCAACCAGATTTTCAAGA
>DATIYJ010000061.1 GCA_035517655.1 Nitrospiria bacterium
CTTCCGGCGCGATGGGACCCCGGTGGATTTCGAAACGATACGACCGCAGATCGCCTACATGCCGCAGCAGCAGAGCCTCTATGCCGATTTATCCGTCGGGGAACACCTGGATTTTTTCCGCGCGCTTTACGGCATTCCCGACGACGCCTTTCGACTCAAGCGCGAGGAGCTGCTGCAGATCACGCGACTGGCCGATTTCATCGACCGTCCCGCGGGACAGCTCTCCGGCGGGATGTACAAGAAGCTCGGCCTCATGTGCGCGCTGCTGCGCTCGCCCCGCGCCGTCGTGCTCGACGAGCCGACCACCGGCGTGGACCCGATCAGCCGGCGGGAGCTCTGGGACCTGCTCTACCGGCTCTCCGACGAGAAGATCCTGATCCTGATGACGACGGCCTACATGGACGAGGCGGAACGCTGCTCCCGGGTGCATCTCCTGGAGCGCGGGCGTCTCATCGCCGCGGGGGAGCCGCGCCGCCTCCTTGAGACCGAAGGCGTCCGGAGCTTCGACGAGCTCTTCATGCGGCGCGCCGCGGAAGAGGCGGGGCGGGGGGTCGGTTCATGAGCGCCGTTGCGGTGGAGGTGCGCGACCTGGTCGTCACATTCGGCGATTTCACCGCGGTGGATGGAATCTCGTTCGCGGTGAGCCGCGGGGAGATTTTCGGATTTCTCGGGGCCAACGGCGCCGGCAAGACCACGACCATCCGCGTGCTATGCGGCCTCCTGCCGCCGACCTCGGGCTTCGTTCGCGTGGCCGGGGTGGGCTTTGAGGACGGAGAGCGGGCGATCAAGGCCAAGGTCGGATACATGTCGCAGAAGTTCACCCTGTATAACGATATGACCGTGGGGGAGAACCTCGACTTCATCGCGAGCCTGCGCAAGCTCGATCCTTCCGTCTATCTGGAACGGCGGCGCGAGCTGTTCGAGTTTATCTCCTTTAACCTTCCGGCCGACTCCCCCGTCCAGGATCTTCCGGGCGGGATCAAGCAGCAGGTCTCGCTGGCCGCCGCGCTGCTGCACGACCCGGAGATCGTCTTCCTGGACGAGCCCACCGCGGGGGTCTCGCCCGCGGCGCGCGACCGTTTCTGGCGGCTGATCCGGCGGCTCGCCGAGCGCGGCAAGACCGTCTTCGTCACCACGCATCACATGGACGAGGCCGAGCACTGCGGACGGATCGCCTTGATGCGGGAGGGCCGGCTCGTCGCGACCGACAGCTCCGCGGGTCTCAAAGCGACGATGTTCCCCACCCCCGTCTTCGAATTCGATCCGAAGGAGGCGCTCAGCTTCGCGGAGATCGCCTCGCTGCAGGCGCACGAGGCCTTCTCGTTCGTCCAGCCCTACGGGCTGCGCTTCCACGCGGCGATCCGGAGCGTCGAGCAATGGGAGCGCGTCCGTCCGCAGTTCGAGAGCCTCTTCCGCATCCGCCCGATCCGGCCCTCCCTCGAGGACGTTTTTATCCGGGCCGTTGAGGAACGGACATGACGAACGCGTTCGTCTGGACGCGCGCCGCGGCCGTGGCGCGGAAGGAAGTCTTCCACATCCTGCGCGATCCGTTTACGCTCACCCTCGCCCTGATCCTTCCGGTTCTGATGGTGGCGCTCTACGGCGTCGCCATCGACTTCAACGTGGAGAACGTCGCGTTGTCGGTGAGCGATTCGGACCAGAGCCAGGCTTCCCGGCGGCTGATCGAAACGTTCGCCAGCTCGCGCTATTTCCTCGTTCGCGGAGTCGGATCTCCGGCCGAAGCGGTCCGGGACGTGTCGGCCGAGCGCGCGCGGGCCTGCCTCATCATTCCCCCCCGCTTCGAGAAAGACCTGCTGGCCGGCCGCGGCGCCGAGGCGCAGATCCTTCTGGACGGAGCGGACAATTCCACGGTGGGTCCCGTGGCGGGCTACGTCGGCAGCATCCAGACCCTGGCGTCAAAACAGATCGCGGACTTCGACCCTCCCCGGCCCTACGAGCTCCGGACGCGCTTCCTGTTCAATCCCGAATTGAACAGCCGTTGGTTCGTGATCCCGGGCCTGGCGGTCGTCGTGATGGCGATCCTCTCGATCCTGCTCACCGCCCTCACCGTCGCCCGGGAATGGGAGAACGGCTCCATGGAGCTTTTGCTGTCGACGCCGGTCCGGCCGATCGAGATCATCGCGGGCAAGCTCGCGCCCTACGCCGTCATCGGGATCATCGCGCAGACGCTGGTCTACGTCATGGCGAGGACGGTTTTCGGCGTCCCCTTCGTCGGCAACCAGGCCGTTTTCGCGCTGGGGGCCGTGCTGTGCCTGACCACCTACCTGGCCCAGGGTATTTTCATCTCCGTGACGACGCGCAAACAGCAGATCGCGATGCAGTTCGCCATGCTCACGGGGATGCTGCCTTCCAACCTGCTCTCCGGCTTCGTCTTCCCGATCGCGAGCATGCCTCCGGTTTTTCGCTACTTGACGATGATCTTTCCGGCGCGCTGGTTCATGGAAATCGCGCGGGACACTTTTCTGAAGGGGTCGGGCTTTCTGGAACTCGCCGCCCCCTTCCTCGCGTTGACGTTTTTTTGCGGCGCGATGGTCCTGGCGGCCGCGCGCCGTTTCAAAAGGGATCTCGAACCATGAACCGCACGCTGCTCGGCTTCATCCGGAAGGAGCTCATCCAGGCGGTCCGCGACCCGCGGATGAAGTTCGTCCTCTTCGTCGCCCCGATCATCCAGATGGCGCTCTTCGGCGTGGCGATCTCGAACGAGGTGAAGAACATCCGGCTCGCCGCGGTCTTCGACTCGAAGGACTTCGTCCTGCGCGACGTCTACGAGCGGAGCATCGCCGGGACCTGGTTCGTTCCGGCGCCCGTTTCCGGGGAGGATCCCTTCGCGCTGATCCAGGCCGGAAAGGCCGACGCGGTTCTCGTCCCCCCGCCCGGCGGCTTCACCCGGGCGCTCGGGAGGGGCGACGCCCATCTGCAGCTTCTCACGGACGCCACCAACGCCGTGCAGGCCCAGGCGGTGGAAAACTACCTGCAGTCCATCCTCCGGCAGACGGTCCGAGACGATCTTGGGATCGTTCCGCCCGATCCTCCGATCCGCTTCGACGTGCGCGTCCTGTTCAACCCGTCCCTGGAATCGTCCATCTTCATGGTCCCGGGCGTCATGTGCATGCTCATGCTGATGACCACGATGGTCCTGACCAACATCGCGATCGTCCGCGAGAAGGAGCTGGGCACCTTCGAGATGCTGATCTCGGCGCCGGTCTCCCCCGCCGAGGTCATTTACGGCAAGACCCTCCCGTACGTCCTGATCGGCATGGCCAACCTGCCGCTGATCCTCTCGGTCGCGGTGTTCCTGTTCCATGTTCCGATGCGGGGTTCCTTCCTCGTGCTGTGCGGCGCGTCGTTCGCCTTCGTCTGCACGACGGTCGCTATGGGGACGCTCATCTCGACCTTCTGCCACAACCAGACGCAGGCCGTGATGGGGGGCTTCCTCTTCATGTTTCCGGCCATGATGTTCTCGGGACTCCTGTTCCCCATCGACAACATGCCGGCCGGAATCCGGTGGATGGCCGCCCTGGATCCGCTCGCCCATTACCTGGGCCTCCTGCGGAACATCATGCTGAAGGGCGGGGACGCCCGCTACGTCGCGTTCCACGTCGCGGTCCTCGTCGTCATGGCCGTGGTCAGCGTCGTCGCCAGCTTTCGCCGTTTCCGGACCACGCTTCAATAGCCTTGTCCCCGCGCGAAAGGTTTAATCAACGGCCGACTCCGATGGACCGGGAACGGGTCCAAAGCGATTGACACCCGCGGGACGATCCTTTACAATCACACTCCGTCTTATCGGAATTCATGGGAATTCATGGAATGCGAACCGGCATGGTGATCGGGACGCCGCTTTCGAAGAACGCGGTGAAATTGATGCTGCTCGGCGCGGGCGAGCTGGGCAAGGAGGTCGCGATCGAGGCCCAGCGGCTCGGGGTCGAGGTGATCGCGGTGGACCGCTATCCTCACGCCCCGGCGATGCAGGTGGCCCATCGCTCCCACGTGATCGATATGCTGGACCGGGATCAGCTCGCCGACGTCATCCGAAAGGAACAACCCACGCTGATCGTTCCCGAGATCGAGGCCATCGCCACGGAACATCTGCTCGAGGCCGAGAAGGCCTTCACGGTAATCCCGACCGCGCGGGCCGCGCGGCTCACGATGGACCGCGAAGGGATACGGCGTCTCGCGGCCGAGGAATTGAAGCTTCCCACCAGCCGCTACCGCTTCGTCGAGAATCCCGAGGACCTGAAGGCCGCGGGCGCCGACCTGGGCTATCCCTGCGTGATGAAGCCGGTCATGTCCTCCTCCGGGAAGGGCCAGTCCGTCGTCCGGGCGCCCTCGCAGCTGCCCCGGGCCTGGACCACCGCGATCTCGTCCGGACGGGCCAGGAAAAACAAGGTGATCCTGGAGTCCTTTATCCCCTTCGATTATGAAATCACGCTGCTGACGGTCCGCGCCGTCAACGGGACGTTTTTCTGCCCGCCGGTGGGCCATGTCCAGGTCGACGGGGACTACCGCCGGTCCTGGCAGCCGCATCCGATGGACCCGGGCGTCCTTGCGCGCGCCAAGGAAATCGCGGCCGCGGTGACGGACAACCTCGGCGGGACCGGGATCTTCGGCGTGGAGTTGTTCATCCGCGGCGACGAGGTTTTTTTCTCCGAGGTGTCGCCCCGGCCGCACGATACCGGTCTGGTCACCCTGATCTCGCAGGACCTTTCCGAGTTCGCGCTCCACGTCCGCGCGATTCTGGGTTTTCCGCTTCATGAGCCGGTCGTCCGGACGCCCGGCGGATCGGCCGTCATCCTGGCCGACCGGGAGAGTGCGGCGCCGTCGTACGACATCGCAGGCGCGCTGGCCCTACCCGGCGTTCAGGTGCGGATCTTCGGCAAGCCCGACGGCCGCAAGAACCGCCGGCTCGGCGTGGTCCTCGCTCCGGGTCCCGACTGCTTCGCGGCCCGCGATCTGGCCGTCAAGGCGGCTTCGGCCGTTCAGATCCGGCACGGGGGTTTTTGAACTTCAAAAGCAGTTGTGTTATACTGTTTTTCCGTTTAAATCGGCCCGGTTTGCGCCGCTCGGGAATCAAAAGCGCGAAGGGTCGGTTCCGGTTTTCCGACGGGGTGTGCCGTTACAAGCGCCTGTAGCTCAGCGGATAGAGTATCGGCCTCCGAAGCCGAGGGTCGTGGGTTCAAATCCCGCCAGGCGCGCCAATTATAAGTGGGGGCCCGTGCGGCTGAGAAGGACCAAGGTCCTCCGACCTGCCGGCAGGCAGGTGCCCCCACGCCCCGCGCTCGCACCGGCGGAGCCGGATGCTCGCTTTTTTTTTGCGGATGGCTTCACATTGCGGTCTATTTTCCATTGTTCTATGGATCGTTAAGATTTTCATGGGCCGTTAGCTCAGTTGGTAGAGCAGCTGACTCTTAATCAGCGGGTCGTAGGTTCGATCCCTACACGGCCCACCAGAAGTTGAGGCGCTTGGAAAAAAACTGAGACGGTTGAAAAAGTTCCAGATGCGAGGCCGCAGGGACCGAGGGGACCGGAGCGTACGGGGTGGGTACGTCGAGGAGACCGAGGAGCGAGAACGAAAGCGAGCGACCGGCTCTGCCGGCTCGAGCGCGGGGGCTCGGGGGCATGTGAGGACCTTGTTACTTGTTGGCCGCAGCGGCCCCCCGATTTCAATCGTCGGACTTTTACGTACGACAGTCGAATATAGGCTGCCTGGTGGAATGGCAGACACGCTGGCCTTAGAAGCCAGTGCCGCAAGGCGTCCGAGTTCAAATCTCGGGGCAGCCACCAAGCTTTGCTTGTGGCTGTCCGGGACCTGGGGGCATCGGAGGAGCCACGGCACCGCACGGGCCCCCGGATACAATAGTCGCAGCCACCAAGTCTTTTCCGAGGCTGTCCCAAGACAGATGGAACGTTTTAGGGGCGGGATTTATCCCCCCCTCCTGTGGAGTAGACAAGGGTAAAGGGTTTTTTTATAATGAAAGTCGCCGTCGAAGAAATCAGCTCCGTCAAAAAATCGCTGAAGATCGAGGTGCCCGAGGAGGTCGTCACCCGGGAGCTGGAGGCGGCCTACACCGACCTGAACCAGCGCGTCCGGATTCCCGGCTTTCGGCCCGGAAAGGCTCCGCGGTCGCTGTTGGAGCAGCGCTTCAAGGGTTCGGTTGAAGAGGACGTGATCCGGAAATTGGTCCCGGATTATTACCAGCGGGCGATCTTGGAGACCGGTTTGCATCCCGTGGAGCTTCCGGCCATCGATAAGGTCGAGTTGAAGAAGAACGCCCCGCTTTCCTTTACGGCGAGGGTCGAGATCACGCCGCCGATTCCGCTCGGCGCCTACACCGCCCTCAAGGTCCAACGGCCGAAGATGGAAGTGACGGAGATCGAGGTGAACAAGGCCCTGGAGGCCCTTCAAGACCGGCACGCCCAGTTGGTCGCCTGTCCCGAGGAGCATCCGATCGTCGAAAAAGATTTCGTGGTGATCGACTTTCAGGGAACGATGGACGGACGGCCGCTGGAAGGAGGGTCCCGCCAGAATCATCTGCTCCAGATCGGGTCCGAGACCCTGATTCCGGGCTTCGAGGAACAGCTGATCAACCATCGCCGCGGGGAGCGCGTGAAGATCCGGACCTCCTTTCCCAAGGACTATCCGAAGGCCGAGTTGGCCGGCCGCGCGGCCGAGTTCGACGTCCTGATCCGCGAGGTCAAGGAGAAGACCCTTCCGGCGCTGGATGATGAACTGGCCAAGGACGTCGGGAATTTCACGTCGCTCGATCAGCTGAAGACGAAACTCCGCGACGATCTGACGGCCCGCGTGAAAACGGAACAGGAGCACGCCGTCAAGACCGCGCTGCTCAAGCAGTTGACCGAGGCCCATGCCTTCGAGGTCCCGGCCTCGTTGGTGGAACGCGAACTCCAGGAGGCCCTCGCCCGGCTGGAGCAGCGTCTCCCCAAGGGGGTGACCTTCGAGCAGGCCAAAATCGATCCGCAGGCCGTCCGGAAGGAGATCGGGCCCGCGGCGCAAGAGAAGGTCAAGGGCCGCTTGATCCTGGCCGCGATCGCGGACCGGGAAAGCCTGACCGTTTCCAAGGAAGAAATCGACGCCGCGCTGTCCCGGACCGCCCAGGAGCTGAAGGCGAGCGCCGAAGACGTCCGGCGGCTGATCGTCTCGCAGGACGGCAGCCTCGACGTGTTCAAGACCCGGCTGCTGGAGGACAAGGCCATGGACTGGATCGTTTCCAAGGCCGTCATCGAATAACATACAAAAAGAGCGAAATGCCTCAAAGGAGCATCGAAATGTTGGTACCGATCGTGATCGAGCAGACAAACCGCGGCGAGCGGGCGTACGACATCTATTCGCGCCTTTTAAAAGACCGCATCATCTTTATCGGGGCGCCGATCGACGACGTCTTCTCCAATCTGATCATCGCCCAGCTCCTCTTCCTGGATGCGGAGGACCCGGGCAAGGACATCAATCTGTACGTCAACAGTCCGGGGGGCATGGTGACGGCCGGGCTCGCGATCTACGACACGATGCAATACATCAAGTCGGACGTCTCGACCACCTGCATCGGCCAGGCCTCCAGCATGGGCGCGCTCCTGCTGACGGCCGGAAAAAAAGGCAAGCGCTTCGCGCTGCCCAACTCGAGGATCATGATCCACCAGCCGATGGGCGGTTTCCAGGGCCAGGCCACGGACGTCGATATCCAGGCCCGCGAAATTCTGAAAATGCGCGAGCGGCTCAACGAGATCCTGGCCCAGCACACCGGCCAGCCCATCGACCGGATCCGTCTGGACACCGAGCGGGATTACTTCATGTCCGGGGAGGAGGCCCGAAAGTACGGGCTGATCGACGAGGTCATCAGCCGCGCGCCGGACTTGAAGGAAAAGGGGAAATAAGGGAATCCTTAGGAGAAAACGGAATGCCCAAATCCGAGAAAAGCGACGCCCTGTTGCGATGCTCCTTTTGCGGAAAGAGCCGGGACGAGGTGCGCAAGCTGATCGCCGGTCCCACCGTCTATATCTGCGACGAGTGCATCGATCTCTGCAACGACATCATCGCGGAAGAATGGGAGGACGGCCGGGAGGCCGTTTCCTCCAAGCTTCCCAAACCCAAAGACATCAAGAAAACGGTGGACCACTACGTGATCGGCCAGGAGCGCGCCAAGAAGATGCTGGCGGTCGCGGTGCACAACCATTATAAACGGGTTTCGGCCGCGCCCGAAGTGGACGACGTGGAGCTCCAGAAGGGCAACATCTTGGTGATCGGACCGACCGGGACCGGCAAGACCCTGCTGGCCCAGACCCTGGCCCGGATTCTGGATGTGCCGTTTACGATCGCGGACGCCACGACGCTGACCGAGGCGGGCTACGTCGGCGAAGACGTGGAGAACATCATTTTAAAGCTCCTCCAGGCGGCGGATTACGACGTCGAACGGGCCGAACGCGGCATCGTCTACATCGACGAGATCGACAAGATCAGCCGGAAGAGCGACAGCCCCTCGATCACGCGCGACGTCTCGGGCGAGGGGGTCCAGCAGGCCCTCCTGAAACTGATCGAGGGGACCGTGGCCAACGTTCCGCCGCAGGGCGGGCGCAAGCATCCCCATCAGGAATTCATCCAGGTGGACACCTCCCACATCCTGTTCATCTGCGGCGGGGCCTTCGTGGGGCTGGAGGCCATCATCGAGCAGCGCATCGGACAGAAGTCGATGGGGTTCGGGGCGCAGGTCCGGCCCAAGAAGGACCGTCACGTCGGCGACCTGCTGCGGATGGTCCAGCCGGAGGATCTTTTGAAATACGGCCTGATTCCCGAGTTCGTCGGCCGGCTCCCGGTGATCGCGACGCTGGAGGAGCTGGACGAGAAGACCCTGATCCGGGTTCTGACCGAGCCGCGGAACGCGCTGATCAAGCAGTACGAAAAGCTGTTCGCGTTTGAAAAAGTAAAGCTCAAATTCACGGACAACGCCATCGCGGGCATCGCGCAGAAGGCCCACGGGCAGAAGACCGGCGCGCGGGGGCTGCGGGCCATCCTGGAAGAGGTGATGCTGGACCTGATGTACGAGCTGCCTTCCCAGAAAAACGTGAAGGAGGTCATCATCAACGAGGACGTGATCCACCAGACCGGCGAGCCGATTCTATTGTACGAGAACGACAAGGA
>DATIYJ010000062.1 GCA_035517655.1 Nitrospiria bacterium
GATTGCATGACAAAACTCATGCATTCTACTTCCTACTGCAGGGAGTGCTCGATAGGCTTCTGCCACTTTGAAGGAGAAGTCCACCATTTCCTCTGAAGACATAGATCCAGCTTCTTTTACTTTTTTCATACATGACCTGAATTTCAAGGATTCATAGCCTACAAATGTTACAACTGAAAGCACGAGAACACCTGATATAATGAGGATAAACTTTTTCATCTTAGTTGTCCTCTATATGCTCCCCATACTTTTGGCCACTCTCAAGTTAAGTCAGCATAATGCTACGATTTATAATATGGCCATGTTGACCCACCGCCGAATGCGATCTATCCTGTCAGCAGCTTCAGTTCCTCGATCCGCGAATGAGCCGGGCCGAGCTTTTAGCTGTTTCTTCTCTCAAAGACATTCATGGGTAATCACCTTCTAAACTGATTTCTCATGATTCATACCACAATCCCTTCCCGCTCCACCCCCTCCAAGAACTGTGACTGGATCGCTTTGAGGTGCTCGAGGTGTTGCTGACTGATGACCTGAATCGACAGAACCATTCCGTGTTCCAGTTCGAGTTGGTAGCCCGACTCGCGAATCCGATCACCGAGCTTCCAGTCCTCAGATCGAAAACCACCTGGATATCAATATCCGATTCTTTGCTCGCGTCTCCACGAGCCTTAGAACCAAAGAGAGTCAATCGCACCAGTTCACCAGGATATTGTTCCTCTATGGTTTTCTTGAATGCCTCAACAACATGTTTCTCTTTAGCCGTCAGTTTCCTCATTCCACCGTCACGCTCTTGGCGAGGTTTCGGGGTTGATCGACGTCGCAGCCGCGAAGTACGGCGACGTGGTAGGCCAGCAGCTGCATCGGGACGGAAAGAACGACCGGCGTCAACAGAGAAGGCGCCGGGGGAACCCGAATCACCTGGTCGGTCTTCGTGTCGATCTCTTGATCCCCTTTCGTGGCCACGGCGATGATGATGCCTCCACGGGCTTTCACCTCCATCACGTTGCTCAGAACCTTCTCGTAGACCTTGTCTTTGGGCGCCAAGACCACCACCGGCATGTTCTCATCGACCAGGGCGATCGGGCCGTGTTTCATTTCACCCGCCGGGTAGCCTTCGGCATGGATATAGGACAATTCTTTCAGCTTCAGCGCGCCCTCCAGAGCGACCGGGTAATTGATCCCGCGGCCCAGATACAGAAAATCCCGATACTTGAAAAATTGCCGTGCCAATTCCGAAATCGCCTGATCCTGTTTTAGCGTCTCCTCGATCAACAGGGGAAGATGTTGCAGGTCTTCCAAAAGCTTCGTTGCGCGCGAAGGACTCGGGATTTTTCGCATCGTCCCGAGATGAAAAGCCAGCAGGTAGAGGGCGGTTAACTGGGCCGTAAACGTTTTGGTGGCCGCCACGCCGATCTCGGGTCCGGCGTGAGTATACACCACCCCATGGGCTTCCCGGGCCATCGTGCTCCCGACCACGTTGCAGATCGAAATCACTCTCGCGCCCTTGCCCTTGGCTTCCTTGACGGCGGCCAGGGTATCGGCCGTTTCCCCCGACTGGGAAATGGCGATCAAAAGCGAGCGACGGTCCAGGACCGGATCACGGTAGCGGAACTCCGATCCGATGTCAACTTCGACCGGGATACGGGCCAGTTCCTCGATCATGAACTTGCCGATGAGGGCCGCATGCCACGATGTTCCACAGGCGACGAGCGAAATCTTGCGGAGATCTTCCGCCTCCGCCGCCGTCAGGCCGATTTCGGGCAGAGCCACCTCGTCTCGTTCAAGAAAGACGCGGCCACGGAAGGTGTCCAAAACGGCCTGCGGCTGTTCATGGATTTCTTTCAGCATGAAATGTTTGTAGCCGCCCCGCTCGGCCATGACCGGATTCCACGAAACGGTCTCTATCCGTTTCTCTTTCGGCCGTCCCGCCGCATCCTTAACCGTGATTCCCTTCGGGGTCAACACGGCCATCTCGCCGTCGTCCAACAGAATGATGTTTCGTGTATGGTTCAAGATAGCCGGTATGTCCGAGGCGATGAAATATTGCCCTTCGGCGGTACCGGCGACCAGCGGACAGCCCTCCCGGGCCGCGATCAGAAGATCGGGCTCTTTTTCGGAAAGGACACAGATGGCGTAAGCGCCGCGAACCTCCTTTAAAGCCGAACGGACAGCCTCTTCGAACCCCTTGCTCCGGCCCATCTGCCGGTCGATGAGATGAACGATCACCTCGGTATCCGTTTCGGACTGAAAGGTACGGCCCTCCGCCTGAAGTTCGTGCTTGAGCGCAAGATAGTTCTCGATAATGCCGTTGTGCACCAAAACCAGCGGTCCGACCCGATGGGGGTGGGCGTTCTCTTCCGAGGGCCGCCCGTGGGTGGCCCATCGCGTATGCCCGATGCCGATTCGACCGGAGGGCGCCTTTCCGGACAGGGCCGCTTCAAGATTCGCCAGCTTTCCCACCGACCGACACACCTCGATGCGGCCGTGTTGAAGATAGGCGATCCCGGCCGAATCATAACCCCGATACTCCAAGCGCCGAAGTCCTTCGATCAGAATGGGGACCACGTCTTGATTGCCGATGTAACCGATAATACCGCACATGGATATATCCCTTATCGATTTATTTTCTTTTTTGTCTTTCTTTTCTTCGCCCAATCCTTCTTGGTTACTTGCCTGGCCCGGGCCAGGACCAGGGAATCCGCAGGGACATCCTTGGTGATGGTGGATCCGGCAGCGATGACCGCCCCTCGGCCGATTCGGACGGGCGCGATGAGCTGGGTGTCGCTTCCCACGAAGACGCGGTCTTCAATAATCGTTTGGTGCTTGTTGACCCCGTCATAGTTGCAGGTAATCGTTCCCGCCCCTATATTGACCTCTTTCCCGATCACGGCGTCTCCCAGATAGGTCAGGTGGTTCGCCTTGGATCCCTCCCCCATGTCGGTCTTCTTGGTTTCTACGAAATTGCCGATCTTGGCCCGTTTATGAAGGATCGTCCCTGAACGAAGATGTGCGAACGGTCCCACCGTCGCGCCTTCTTCCAGCACCGAATCGACCAGGATGCAGGAATCCATCACCGTCACGCCGGTCCCCAGCCGAGAATCGGTGATCCTTGTGTGCGAATGGATGACACAGTCCTCTCCGATTCGACTGGCGCCTTCCAGCCGGACATTGGGATGAATCAGGGTATCTTGTCCGATCGTCACGTCCGCGTCGATCCAGGCTGTTCGGGGGTCCAGGAGGGTTACGCCTTCGAGCATATGCCGCTCCGCAATTCTCCTATGGACGGCCCGTTCGATTCGAGCCAGATCCACGCGGGTATTGATGCCCGCCACTTCTTCCGAATTTTCCGCATGGACCACGCCCAATTTAAGACCCTGCCGGACCGCAATTTGAACGATATCGGTTAAATAGTATTCCTGTTGCGAATTGTCGGATTTTAACTCTTTTAATGCCGAATACAAGAATGGGGCGTTCGCCACATAAAAACCGGTGTTGATCTCGCGGACGCTCCGCTGCGCCGGCGTTGCATCCCCCTCCTCCACAATGGAGACCAAATCACCATCCGGATTCCGAAGGACACGGCCGTAGCCTTTTGGATCCGATATCGTTGCGGTCAGAAGCGTCAACTCGGCGCCCCGTTCCCGATGGGTCCGCAACATGGACTGAAGCGTTTCGATTGTAATCAACGGCACATCGGCATTTAAAATGAGAACCGGTCCCTGGAAATCGGCCAGGGTCGCCTGTGTCTGCAGAACGGCATGTCCCGTCCCCCGCGGCCTGCCCTGATGAACGATCTCCGCAGGCTGATTCTCCAGGATCCGCTCCACCGCCTCGGCTTGGTGCGCCACCACCACGAGGATCCTGTTGGACGGCAGCCGCCGGGCGGTCTCCATGGAATAGAGAATCATGGGCCGACCCGCGATCGAATGAAGCACTTTTGCCCGCTTGGATTTCATCCTTTTACCCAGGCCGGCGGCCAAAATCACGGTGGCGATCCTCATCTTCGCCGCCTCCCGGCCCGGATCGGATTCACGATCCATAAAGTTGTGATAATATAGTTCTGGGTGTCGTTCTCCGGAAATTTCATCGAGTCCATTAGAATACAATGTTAAATAATACTCATTTTCCTTAATTCTTGCAAGCGTTTATTTGTATTTTGGGGAGGAGTTGGTATCATAATATTCGATGATAAATAACGGGAGCCGCGTGATCTTTTTCGAATTGGCCCTATACGGGATCAGAAATTTCACTCAACTTACCCGGCTGGCTTTCAAACCCGGTCTTAATCTTATTCAGGGCGCGAACGGCAGCGGGAAAAGCACGATTTGCGACGTCCTACTTGCCGTTCTCTCACCCATTTCGGATCGTTCGGTCCAAAGTTTTCGACCACAAAAACCCTCCGACGCCTGCCAGGCCGGATTGATCTTCAAGACGAAAGGTGAGCGGATCTATCGGCTTATTCGAGACTTCGCCGGCCGCAAAAGCAGCCTGTCCGAATTGGATTCGTCGAACAAATTTCATATCACGACGCAGGAGGAAGAGCCAATCGCAAAGTTCCTGACGGATGAGATGGGCGGTCTTCCTCTTAACGCGTTTGAAGGGCTTTTTACGATGAGGGGGAGTTGGATGCCATCGGCACGGGCCGTTGTAGAAACCCGTTTGGACCATCAGGCAAGCTCGCCGGTCTTGGGCTCCTCCCCCGCCCTTGCCGCCGAAACAAACACCATGCCCCAGGACAGGACACAGAAACAGAAACGGTTAAAGGAACTCAAAGCGTTCTTGGCCCAAGGGGATCAACTGGCGGCCATGGAAGATCAACTCTCCGACCTGCAGGCTCGTTCCGCGGAAGCGAAGCGACGTCTGAGAATGGTCACGGAAAAGACGGCCGAACTTTCACGATTGATGCAACAGGGGACCGGATTTGAATCCCTTCGCGACCTTCCCGAGGACTATCACCTCATTCTCGAAACTTCGGCCCAGCAAGAACATCTTAAAAACGAACAGCTGACCACGATCGCCGAGGATGAAGAATTCGTGAAACAGGATTTGGCGGCCATTCCGAATCAGCCGTTCTTTCTCACGAAATTTTTTATCGCCGGGGGAGTGTTGGTCTTGGCCGCGCTCATTCTGATGGGCGCCCTGAGCCTCGGAAATCTTTTCCAGAATCTGATGATGGTCATGCTCCTGGCCGGCGCCGGTCTGATGGGTTATGCCGGTTATCTGGATTTTGGAAAGATGAACAAACGAAAGGCGCTTGAGCTGAAATCCCGGGAAGCCGAACGACAACGGGCCCGGGTCGAGGCCACGTTCAAGAAAGAAAATGCCGCGTGTATGGATCTGCTGAAAAAAACCGGCTCCGCCGATGTGGCGAGCCTCAAAGAGAAGATCCGTAATTACGAGCGTTTTGCCCAGGCCCGTCGGGAACTGGAATCGCAACGGGATCAGTTTCTTGGCAAGAAGACGCCGGAAGAATTGCAGAACGACGTGGATACGCTGTCGCGGCAGATCTCCGATCTCGAATCCAAACTCAAGAGTTCCTCGACGTTGCCGTCGGATATCTACCTGATCCAGGAGGAAGTCCGCATCCTGGAACAAGATTTGGCCGTGTCGTCTTCGGCCGATCCAAAACCGAAACTCGATCCGCTGCCGAAAGTTGCCGGATCGGATGCGTCCGGACGTCCCGGATTTTCCAAAGAAGGAGGCGATTTCCTTTCGGGTCCACTCCACACCGGGATTCGAACCGCGGGGGTGCAATCCCTACTCCTGGATCGCCGTTCGGAACTAAACGCCCAAGCGGCCCGCTTGATCGAAAAAACGGGCGGGGCGCCCGAGGCGGTGATCGTCGTAAACGAGCAACTGCAGCCGGCGCTGACCACCCGGACAAAGACACCCGTCCCATGGGAAGTATTAAGCTCCGGGCAACAGGACATTTGCCATTTCATGCTTCAGCTCGCTGTCGCCCAGATCCTTTCATCATCCCACCCATTTCCCCTCATCCTTGATAACCCGCTGCCCGTTCTGGATCCCCCGCATCAGCAGATGGTACTGGACATTTTGCGGGAAATCGCGCAGAATAGACAGGTTCTTTTGCTTTCTTCGGCGGCGTATCCCAGCCGAACAAGCGACAACCTCATCCAACTTAAATAGGGACAAAGACTGCCTTTGCTTCGGGCAACCGAGGGGGCATCCCTATCCAATAATCGAATCAGGAACACGACATCGAAATGCGCGGCTTCTTCATCACGTTCGAGGGCATCGAGGGCAGCGGGAAAAGCACTCAGATCGAGATTCTGGCCCATCACTTGCTCCGTGAAGGACACAAGGTCGTAACCACCCGGGAACCCGGCGGGACCGCATTCGGTGAACAGATCCGCAGGGTATTATTGAGCATCAAGAACCGCCGATTGGATACGCGGGCCGAACTCTTTCTGTATTTGGCCAGCCGGACCCAACATCTTGAAGAAGTGATCCTACCCGCTCTAAAAAAAGGGACGATCGTCTTGTGTGATCGATTCTCGGACGCGACCCTCGCCTATCAGGGTTTCGGCCGCCGGCTCGACATGAATATCGTCCGGGCGGCGGTGGACTACGCGGCCAAGGGGCTGATTCCCGATCTGACCTTGCTTCTGGACCTGGATGTCGGCGTGGGACTGAATCGTGTCAGGGATCGCGGAAGGAGCAACCGCATGGACCGAGAACAGCGTGAGTTCCATCAACGCGTTCGGGCGGGCTATCGTCGTTTGGCCCGAACGGAACCCGGACGCATCAAGATCGTGGAGGCCTCGCAAACCCCGGAGGACGTGGCCAAGGATGTTAAAATGATGGTGGACCGGCGCTTGGTCCGCCGCCCGGTCGCCAAACAGAACGAACGAGGGTTTCATGTCGTCCGAAGCCGGTTTTGAAACGATCGTGGGACATGCCCATGCCAAAGCCGTCCTAACAGCGGCTCTGGCGAACGACCGAGTCGCGCATGCTTATTTGTTCCATGGAGCAGCGCATATCGGGAAATTTCTGACGGCCGCGACCTTTGCCAAGATGGGTCTATGTCCCCATCCTAAGGCAGGCTCGGCCTCCGGCCTTTCGACGCTGGCCTCCTGCGGTCAATGCCGGTCCTGTCTGGCCGTGGATTCAGGAAGCCACCCCGATTTCCGGGAGGTGCGACCGGACGGCAGCCAAATCAAGATCGGACAGATTCGCGAATTGCAGGACGCGATTGCCTTCAAACCTTTGATCGGTTCACGGAAATGGTTTCTGGTTGACGAGGCCGACGCGATGAATCCCGAGGCGGCGAACGGTTTTCTGAAAACTTTGGAGGAGCCTCCGGACCACAGCGTTCTGATCCTGATCTCGGCCCGACCGCAAACCCTGCTGCCGACGATCCTTTCCCGCTGCCAGGCCGTCCGCTTCGGTCCGGCGCCGCTGCCGGAGCTGACGCAGTGGCTCCAGAGGCGACGGGGCCTCGGTCCGAAGGAGGCGATCGTGTTGGCCGCGCTGGCCATGGGAAGAATCGGGATCGCGGCCGAGGCCGATCCGGCGGTCTTGAAAAGCGAACGAGATCGGGTTCTCGATGCCCTTTCCAAGGAGCGGCTTGAAGATCCGGCCGAACTTTTTAATCAGCCCGACGAGTTGGCCGCGACGCCGGAGCAACTCGCACGATCGCTGGACACCATCGAAGTCTGGCTCCGAGACGTCCTGATCGCCCGGCACGATCCCGATCCGACCCTTCTCATCAATCAGGATGTCCCGGAAAGAATTACGACCTGGAGCCGTGCCGTCTCAACCGATTCGGTGCTGGAAACGATGACGCTGATCCATCACCTCCGGCGGGCCGCTCCCCGAAATCTCAATCACGCGCTCGTGTTGGAGACGGTGCTTTTGAAACTTCGCGACGCGGTGATCGGCGAATCGGCCGCAGACTCGAAGCCGAACTGAGCGGAACTCATCCGGACATGAAATCGTCCCGCAGAAAAACACCCTCGCCAAAACGCAAGACCTTCTATATCACGACGCCGATTTATTACGTCAACGACGTTCCCCACATTGGGCATGCCTATACCACGATCGCGGCCGATGTCCTGGCCCGATACAAACGGCTCCGGGGTTACGACGTTTTTTTTCTGACCGGGACGGATGAACACGGGCAAAAAGTCCAGCAGGCCGCCTCCAAACAGGGCCTGGATCCTCAGACGCACGCCGATCGGATGGTCGTGGCGTTTAAAGAGCTTTGGAAACGCCTGACGATCTCGAACGACGACTTTGTTCGTACGACGGAGGAACGCCATAAGCGGGTCGTGCAGGAAGTCCTTCGGCGGCTGAGAAAGAGTGAGGTTCTCTACAAGGCGTCTTATCAGGGCTGGTACTGCCTGCCGGATGAACGGTTCTGGGCGGATGACGAAGTGGTCGAAGGAAAATGTCCCGAATGCGGCCGACCGGTGGAACGGATCTCGGAGTCGAACTACTTCTTCAAAATGAGCGCTTACCGGGATCGTTTAATGCGACACATCCGAAAATATCCCGGATTCATCCGGCCCGAAAACCGTCGAAACGAGGTGTTGGGTTTTCTGGACCGGCCGCTTGAGGATCTTTGCATCTCCCGCCCGAGGGCCCGACTTGCGTGGGGTATCCCGTTTCCCTTTGATCCGGACTATGTCACGTACGTCTGGGTGGATGCGCTGGTCAATTATATCTCGGTTCCCGGCTACGGCACGGATAAACGGCGCTTTGCGAAGTGGTGGCCGGCCGATGTCCATCTGGTCGGAAAGGATATCCTGACCACGCATGCCGTTTATTGGTCGACGCTTCTCATGGCGCTGGGGCTCGATCTGCCGAAAACCTTGTTCGCGCACGGCTGGTGGACCGTCGATGGTGAGAAGATGTCCAAAAGCCGCGGCAACGTCGTCGACCCGAACACCATGGCGGCCGAGTACGGAACGGACGCCTTCCGTTATTTTCTGCTGCGGGAGGTCCCGTTCGGACAGGATGGAAACTTTTCAAAAATGGCCGTGACGGCCCGCTACAACAGCGAGCTGGCCAATGATTTGGGCAACCTTTTTTCCCGCACCCTCACGATGATCGAACGATATTCGGGCGGTGCCGTCCCCAAGAACCATCCCAAAGCGCGCCAAGCGGAGGATCGTCGCCTGGCCGCACTGGCGCGGTCGTTGTATCGCACGGCAGGAAAAGAAATGGAACGCTTCGCGTTTCATCGCGCGCTGCGCGAGATCTGGACGCTCGTGGATTTTGCCAACCGCTATGTCGAGAGAACCGCGCCCTGGGATCTGGCGAAGGATCCAAAGAACCGTGCCCGATTGGATGCGGTTCTGTATCATCTGGCCGAAACGCTGCGGATCCTGGCGATTCATCTGTTTCCGTTCATGCCAGGGACGGCCCAACGCATGACGACGGAGCTGGGCTGGACGACCTCGCTGGAACGGGTCCTGAAACCGCGGGACTATCATTGGGGAAGGCTTAAGCCGGGCCGACCCATTCAGAAGGGCAAGCTTCTGTTCCCTCGCATTGAAACACCGCGAACCGTTCCGGAACGAGAAACGGCCGCGCCTCAAAAACTTTCAAAGGAGACCGCCATGGAATCGACACAGACCGCACCATCCTTTGTTTCAATTGATGAGTTCCGGAGGCTTGATCTTCGCGTCGGCCGGATCATTACGGCCGAAAAGATCGCGGGAGCCGACAAACTGTTAAAACTCTCGGTTTCGATCGGCGCCGAAACAAGACAGGTCGTTGCCGGAATCGCGACCAAATACGGACCCGAACAGCTCATCGGCCGATCGATTATCCTGGTGGCTAATCTGAAGCCGGCCGTCATCCGGGGAATCGAATCGCAGGGGATGATCCTGGCGGCGGGCGACAAGGCGGTCGAGGCCCTGGCGACCTTCATGGAACCGGTTGATCCCGGAACGCGTGTGAAATAATTACGGCCTTTCCTTCCATTTATTGACTTGACTAATCCTCGCGACAGCCGTTACAATTATCATCTTTTTGCGCCGGTATCTTATAAAAGAGACGGCCCGTATGAAATGGCGAGTCAATGATCAGGAGGAATACAATGGCGGTTTTAATCAGGCGTTACAAATTGGCCACGGGCCAGACCAAAGAGGATCGAATTACGGAACCGGACCGGATCGAGCGATATCTGGGGATGTTTGAACGCGAGGATGTCAAACAGCTTCAATCGGGTCAAAAGGTGGTGATCGAGAAGGATGAGTGGCAACTCATTCCCTGAAATCCATCGCCGATTCATGCCGAATAACCGGCGGGAGCCGGACTGGATCTTGGGATGTTTTGGGTTTATAATCATTCTATGAATCGGCGCCAGTTCCTATCGGGAATATTTTTCTTGATCACCGGCGCCGTGATCCCCCGCAACGGGTTCGGGAAGAGTGACGTGCAGGAAAAAATCGAAAAGATTCATAAGACGGACGACGAATGGCGAAAAATGCTGACGCCGGAGCAGTTTTACATCCTGCGCGAAGAAGGCACGGAGCGGCCGTTCACAAGTCCCCTTCTTGAGGAAAAACGGAAAGGCCGCTATGTTTGCGCGGGCTGCGAACTGGAGCTGTTCACCTCCGATATGAAATTCGACAGCGGCACAGGCTGGCCGAGCTTCTTTAGGACCATCGAAGGTCGGGTTGAAACCCAACGCGATTTTAAATTGCTTCTGCCCCGCACGGAGTATCACTGCGCCCGCTGCGGCGGCCACCAGGGTCACGTGTTCAACGACGGTCCACCGCCCACAGGCCAGCGTTGGTGCAATAACGGTCTCGCCCTGGATTTTATTGCCGACAAGGCTGAGGGATAGCAGTCGGTCGCACCTAAAAAATCCCGCGCTGTTTGGCGAACAGGAACAACGCCAACAGAAGGGCCGCTTTTAACAACATCCGATACACTAGCCCGGACAGCTTCATCACCCGTCTTTCTCATCGATGCATGGGGAGCTTAGTCGCCCGCGGACGGGTCAGTGATGGTCGTGTTCCCGCCGAACACAATAAGGTCCCTCGCAGCCTTTCAGATCCACTGTGGGATCACGCTCGGGCGGAATCCGGAACCGGGTTTGCGTTTCATAAATCGGCCGGACGACCTGATGAGCGTCAAACTCAAAATCCAGGATCGTCGTTTCCTTGGATGAAATCGTGACCTGTTTCTGAATCGGCTTCATGTGGGGATGCCAAGCAATGACGTTGTAGGTTCCCGGAGGTAAATTCTCAATTCTAAACTTCCCGCCTGTTTTCGTCTTTGCAAAATAAGGGTTGTCGACGACCCAGGCCCAGGTCTGCATGTATTCGTGCATCTCGCAAATAATTTGGGCAATTTGCTGGCCGTCTTCGAGATTAACGTAGCCGCTGTTGGCCTTGTAGGAGACCGGAACCGGGAAGCTTAAAACACGATTGCCTTTTTCCGGTTGGTAGACCTGGGCGGCATGACTGACCGGATCACGGTTGACCACGGACAGCAGGGAATGATTCCGGATCACGGTAAGCAACGGGTGAACATGAACCAATTGACCATGATGAAACGCGAACTGTTCACTCTCCGGAACATCGGCGGGATGAAACATACAATTCACTGTTACCAGCTCCGTATCGTGAGAGCGAAAAGCTTTTCCCTTTGGGACGTTCTGAACCGCGACGACCGCGTCCTGCAGTCCTCCGGCTGTGTCCGCGTTGAATTCCCGCAGAAGGACCAGTCCTTCCCCGTTCGATATCTTTTTGCAAAAATCACCGAAGGGATACAGGGCCATCGGAAATACCCGAGGCTCCGGAACCGGACCGCGCAGCGTAACTTTGCCCGAGATCGTCCCGCCGTTCTTCACATCGACCGCTTCGTAGGGCAAGGCGATGGAACTCCACGCCAAATAGACCGTCACGGCCAGGGATAATCGTATATGCCATTGCATGGACGTTGTCATCGCTTACAAGCGCCCCAGTTCACCTTTCACTTGCTGGGCAAGCTCATGATCCGGATGCGCGCTGATCAATTGCGTCCAGACCTGTTTTGCGCCGACCGGGTCCTGTTTGGACTGGAGCAGGATCAACCCCTTGTTATACAACGCCTCCGGGTAGTCCTTCTGCATGGCCAGGATTTGATCCAACTGTTTGATGGCCTCATCCGGTTTTTGCATAAAGATATAGCAGTTCGCCAGGCTCAAACGGGCATTGACGTTCTTCGGGTCCGATTTCAAGGCCCGATCGTAGTATTCCTGCGACTTCTCGAAGCGCTGAATCATGAAATTGGCGTTGGCAAGGCCGAGCAGGGCATCGACATTGTTCGGTTCTTGGTCGATCTTCTTTTTATCGGCTTGAATCGTTTCCATGGAAAACTTGCTTTGATCGAAAGGTACGATGTAAAGCGACAACTGCTGCGGTTGCGCGGGAGGCGGTGGAGGCGGCGCGGTCTGTTGTGCGATCGGCGGCGTTGTGTATGACGGAGCCGATGGAGGGGAAGAACTGTTTTGATTGCAAGCCGCCAGAACACCGGCCGTGAGAAAGAGGAATGGGATATAAAGAATTCTAACGATCTTCTTCATTTCGATCTCCTTCGCAACCGTGAAATAGACCCTCGATAGCCGCAAGGTACCAGTTTTACCCGAAAATTTCAAGGTCTGTTTCCTTGAAAATTACCGCGGGCTCCGGTACAATCCAAGCGGGGTGCCTGAAAGGCCAAACACAACCGATGCTGATCGACAGCCACGCTCATCTCAATGACCCGGTCTACGACGCCGACCGCGACGACGTGATCCGGCGGGCCGGTGAGGCCGGGGTCGGGGCGATCGTTACCATCGGCTGTGATCTTGAAAGCAGCCGTCGAGCCGTCGAACTGGCCGATCGGTATAAAATGATTTATGCCACGATCGGTGTTCATCCGCACGAGGTCAAACTTGTGGACGACACGACCCTGACCGAGCTTCAGAAATTGGCCGCTCATAAGAAGGTGATCGGTTTCGGTGAGATCGGGCTGGATTATTTTTATCTGCACTCCCCCAGGGAAACCCAACAACGGCGGTTCCGGCAGCAGATCGCGCAGGCCAAGATGCTCGGCCTGCCCATCGTGGTCCATTCCCGGGATGCGAAATCCGACACGTTGTCCATCCTCAAGGAGGAAAGGGTTGAAAACATCGGTGGCGTGATGCATTGCTTCACGGGGGATCTGGAAATGGCCCGGATCGCCATGGAGATGAATTTTTACATCTCGTTCGCCGGCGTGTTGACTTTTACAAATGCGACGGCCGTTCGGGAGGTGGCCCGGGCTCTTCCGATGGATCGCATCCTGCTCGAAACCGACTGCCCCTATCTTTCCCCCGTTCCCAACCGTGGCCGGCGGAATGAGCCGGCTTATATCCGTTACACCGCGGAGGTTCTGGCTCGGCTGCATCCCGATCAGACGCCGGAGTCGATTATGAACGTCACGGCCGAAAACGCCGCAAGATTGTTTAAAATCAAAATTTGATATTTCATGAGTCGTGATGTCGTTGTTTGAGCTTAGCCTGATATACTCCGGGATTGTTCCTAACTGCCCGCCAATATTGACTCATTTCGACTTTCATGCTACGGTAATAGGCATATGAGCGCGCCGGTCCACTTTGGAAAATATCTTTTGATCGAAAAAGTCGGCACGGGCGGCATGGCCGAGCTTTTCATGGCCAAACAGACCGGCCTCAAGGGCTTCGAAAAGGTGATGGCCATCAAGCGCATTCTTCCCCACCTCACCGAGGACCCTGAATTTGTTTCAATGTTTATCAACGAAGCCAAACTCGCCGCGCTCCTGACCCATCAAAACATCGTTCAGATCTTCGATCTCGGTCATGTCGAAAATTCATATTTCATTGCGATGGAATTCGTCATGGGGAAGGATTTGCGGACGATTCTCCAACGCGCGAAGGCGCTCAATCTCCCGCTGTCCATCAGCCACGCTCTCATGATCATCACCAAGATCTGCGCCGGACTGGACTATGCCCACCGGAAAAAAGATCTGACCGGTCGGGACTTGAACATCGTTCATCGCGACATCAGCCCCCAGAACATCTTGGTTTCCTACGAAGGCGAAGTAAAACTGGTTGACTTTGGAATCGCAAAGGCCGCGTCCCAGAGTTCCGAAACGCGCACCGGTATTCTGAAAGGTAAGCTGTCCTATATGGCGCCCGAACAGGCGCGGGGCCAGGAAGTGGATCGGCGTGCGGATATTTTTGCGGTGGGAATCTTGCTCTACGAAACCCTCACCGGACATAAACTCTTCAAGGGCGACAACGACTTCAACACCCTGGAAAAAGTCCGGGAGGCCAAGGTGGAACCGCCTCCGACCTCGCTCAATAAACAAATGGCGCCGGAACTTGAGGCGATTATCCTCAAATCGCTGGCGAAAGACCCGGATCATCGCTTCCAGTCGGCCTCCGAGTTGCAGACCGCGCTTGAGGATCATATGTCCCAGAAAGGTTACGACTTCAGCACGGTCCGCTTGGCGCAATATCTTCAGGCCCTTTTTCAACACGACATCGAACAGGACGGCCGGCGATTTCAGATGGCCAACGGCTCGGCCGTCTCCGAGAATATCGAGGACCGGAGCACCGTCGTTCGACGACGTTACTCGCCGGACGTCGCCCATGAATCAACGCCTTCCCGGCCGAGCGGCCGGCTCCGAACGCCGACTCCTCCGCGAAACCTACCGGCCGAAGCTTCCGTGTTTCGCATGATGATCCTGACCGTGATGCTGGTCATGGGTGCGGCCACCTTGCTATCGATGGTCAATCCGCCTTTTCTCCAGACCTTGGCCCAGACCTCGCCGGAAGTCCGGGCGGCCGTCCTTCGGTTGTCCCAATGGCCAGGCCTCACGCTGGATTGGGCCCACCATATCCTTCGTGCCGCGGCCGGTTCACCGGACACCGTATCCGTGACCGCAACCCGTCCTCAACCCGTTCCGGAAACGGTTTCCTCCCAAGTCGTCTCGTCTGCACCCCCGGCGGAGGTCGATTCGCCCGGTTCGCCTTCGACTCCCGGCTCCCATTCCCAGGAGACCGTGAACGCGCCGACCGGTATTACCGAGGAGCCGGATCGGAAGCTGACCCAGCGGGAAAAGGAAGAGGTTCACAGGCTTCTTAATGATGCAAGAGCGGCTTATGATCAACACCGATTGGACGATGTGGAACGATTGCTCCGACGGATCATGGATCTGGATTCCAATGTCCCGGTCGTCTACCATCTTCTGGGTACGATTACGCTGGAGCGAAAGGATCCGGACGGGGCGATTCGTATTTTCGAGGAGGCCTCGCGAAAATTTCCGGATTTTCCGATCTTGCATTACGATCTTGGGTTCTTGTATTTTAAGCAAGGCGTCGTTTCACTGGCCAAAGACGAGTTGCAAAAGGCCTTGACCTTAAACCCGGCGGCGCCCATGGCCGATCGTGCGCGGATCGTGTTGCACGACATGAAACAGTTTTCCGACCGGCAGGGAATCCGGCCCTCCCCGACCGATGCGGGATCGGACCATCCGACCGACACGGCGTCCTCCCCTTCGGAATCAAGCGAGACCCGTCCATGAAAGTCGTGTGCGACGCCTGTCACACGATTTATGACCTGCCGGAAGGCAAGGAAGGCGTCCTCGGCTGCCCGTACTGCGAGAACGTCAATCGGCCCCAGCAGGAACGCCCGGCCGCGACCGCGGCCCCTCCCCGTATGGATCCATCGGACCACGGCAAAACGATGCTGGGACCCATGGACGGGCAATTGTCCGATGAGACCACGGCCGTTCGTCAAGCCGTCGCCGGAAAAATGATCGGTCTTGGGGTAAACCTGGAAGGGACCCTCATTGTATTAGAGGGCGAAGGCAAGGGAAAACGAATCGCGCTGACAAAAAGTCGGATGACCTTCGGTCGAAAACAGGCCGATGTTATCCTCACCGACCCGGAGGCTTCCCGCCAGCATTGCGCCCTGCTGCTCTACGGCGACTTTGCCGTGGTGAAGGATTTGGGCAGCGCCAACGGGACGAAAGTGAACCACCGCATCGTGAAAGAAGGTTTACTTAAATCGGGAGATACGATCCAGATCGGCACCACTGTTTTCCAATTCATGTTATCGTCCAAAACCGCCCAATCCGTAAGCCGTTGAAGAATCCTCCCCGCACAGACAGAGGGCTTCGACCCGAATGGAACCATGTTTTAAATTCAATCGATCACCCCGCCGCCAGAGGCGGGAATGACCCCCGATGTGCGGTTTCAAGTCGGAATTCATAAAATGCACTTCTCGAAACGTTCCATCTTCGCGCTAGGATCGGGGATCCTGCTGATCCTGTCTCAAGCCGGGCTTGCGGCTTGTGAAAAGAAACCCGTCGATATGGTCGCGATCCCGGCCGGTGAATTCTTAATGGGGACGGATGAAGTAGACGCCGATAACGAGGCGCTGGACTACGGACTGCCGCATCCCTGGTATGAGGACGAGCATCCGCTGCATCGTGTGAATCTGCCTCCGTTCTATATCGACAAGTATGAGGTGACCAATGAAAAATACAAATTATTCCTCACCCAGATGAAACACCCGCCGCCCGAGGACTGGAAGAACGGGATTTATCCGGAAGGCCGGGCCCAATTTCCGGTCGCTTATGTCAGTTGGTTCGATGCGGAGGAATACTGTCGCTGGGCCGGGAAACGTCTGCCGACGGAAGAAGAATGGGAGAAAACCGCCCGCGGACCGGATCATTACAAATACCCGTGGGGTAACTTCTTCAATCCGGACCTGGCCAACATTTCCCATGGGCCCGTGATGACCGCGTCCTCCGTTGCGGTCGGACAGTATGAAGGCGGCAAGAGTCCCTACGGGGTCTACGACATGATTGGGAATGTCTGGGAATGGACGGGAAGCTGGTATCGGCCTTACCCCGGGAATGAGGCGCGAAATGAAAACTTCGGGCAGGTTTTTCGCGTGACCCGCGGCCTATCCTTCATGGGTATCGGGCATTATCCCCCGGATACTTATAAAAAGGTCGCTTCGATCGTCGCCCGGGCTTCGTTTCGTTCATACGATTATCCCACGTCACGTCTGGCGGATGTCGGCTTCCGGTGCGCCCGGTCGGGAAAATAAGTGGCGTCTAAATTGTCATCCATGAATAAAAACCTGATCGGGATCGCGGCCGGCGCGGCGGTTTCTGCGATCATTCTGATTTTTTTAGCCCTATGGCCCCTTTCCAACGGGCCCGAAACATTTATTCCTCAAGACAACCCTGCCGTTCCGCCGCCGATAACAACGGAACCTGCTCCGTCCGCCGCACCGCAGACGACACCGCCCGAACTTCAGCCAGAGGATCTGGGAACCGACGAGCCCAGCGCAACGGATTCGAAACCGGCAGAAGATATTGGAACGGGTTCCACGGAGGAGGTTGAAACAAACCGCGGTATTCCGAAACAACTCGAGCCCGCAAGGCCCACCGCTACTGAAAAGGAACATACGAAATCGGATCGGGAAACCGGACGCATCGCCGCCGCTCCATCGCCGCCTCCCCCGCTGATCGGTCCATCCGACCTGGAAGAGATCCATTCGCTATTGTTGCGTTTGAAGACCGCATATGAGGGGAAGGATATTTCGACAATAAAACAATTATTGGTTTTATCCGAAGACCAGGAAGGAATTCTAAAAAATATCTTTGAGTCTTATAAGACCATTCGGTCTGATATCGAAGCGGTAAAGATTATGCCGGACCGGGTGACGAGCGCCATATTAATCACCTCTCTGGACAACGAGAGAGGCAATCTTGTGATTCCCGGACCTCGGTGGGAAAGACAGTCCGTCCGGATCACTCCGAAGAACAACCGTTGGAACCAAGCCACCCTTGATCCGGAGGGCTTTAAAGCGTCCCAAACGGGTCCGGTCGACATCATTGCGCCCACGATTATCCATTCCCTTCCTGCCTACACGGCCAAGCCCGGGGAACCGGCCACGATCTCGGCTACGATCACGGATAACGTCAAAGTGACCCAAGCCACGCTTCGTTTTCGGGCGCAAGGGGAACGGAACTATGAATCGATCCGAATGTCCGAGCGACCGGACCACATTTTCAACGCCCCTATTCCGGGGTCGATGATCAAGGCGAACAGCACCAGCGTCGAGTATTACATCGAGGCGAAGGACGCGCAGGGCAACTTGTCCTTCGAAGGCCGCCCAACCGCTCCCATGGTCATCGCCGTTGTTCCAACCCCGTCCGAATGACCTTCATGGAAAGAGCCCGTTTTTAGAAGCAGGATGGCGCCCTCTATTTGGATTCAGACATGCGAATGTGAATCTGAAGAACGGTGGCCCCGATCCGTATCTTGTCTTTATCCTTCAGCAGTTCATCTTTGATCTGAAAATCGTTGAGGAAGGTGCCGGATGCGCTGTTCAAATCCCGAAGCACCACCACATCGTTATAGACTTCGATCGCGCAATGCAGTTTAGAAACAGCCGGATCTTGAAGATCCACATCCACGCCGTCGCGGCCAAAGGTAACGCGGCTTTTCTTGGAAAGAATAAAGGCATGGCCGACATCGACGCCTTCCAGGATCTGAAGCCCGATCTTTCGGTCCGTTGGAAGAACCATGGCTTTTCCCTGGATCGACTTCTCGATTGGATTCATAGTTTATTCAATCGAAGACGCTTTCGGCGTTCCTGTTTTGACAGCCGCCGCGGATTCCCTTTCTTTTCCATCTTGGCGGGTGTGGCGTCTTTTTCCCCCGTCGGCAGATCCTCATCCGGATGGCCGCTCACGGCTCGCGCCAACCGTCCCACGAATTCGCCGCAAGAAACCGCCACCCCGCCGGCCGTTAGGACATGACGGGCCACCTCCCGGTCCGAGGAAACCACCAGACAGGCGCCACCCAATTCATCGGCCATTCGCGCGATCACCTGGTCCGCCCTCTCGCCGTGCCGCGAGAAAACGACCTCGATTCCCCGGCGGAGTTCGCCGTGTTCGTCCGGCCAGCCGGACCGCCAGGCGTCAAAGACAACTGTGACCGCATGGCCCTTGACCGCCCGATAACGGGCCAGCCGGTCGATTAAGTCCTCGCGCCGGGCCTCGATATCTCCGTACAGCCCCTTTTCGCTCCCGATAAAATTGTACCCGTCCACGATGACGCGGATTCCCATAAGCATCCAAGATAATCCAGGCCCGAAAGAAAGTCAATCCGGACATATTGACAACATCGACGCGGTGGGTTAAATTGTGGACGATGGGACCAGACCTGTCGTACCCAAGAGAACGCGTGGTCCGATGGACACTCCTTTTTGCAATCGGCTGGACCATGCTGTTGTCCGCCCCGCCCTCCAAAGCCGCAGGGCGAGGCCCTGAAAAGCTCTTCAACGCCGGAGTGAACTGCCAGAATCGTCTGCTCGACTCACCCAAGCGACAGAAGTTCCGCCATAATTGGGAAACCTGCATCAAGAAGTTCAATATCCTTTTAATCCAATATCCTAAAAGTCCGCTCGTGGAGAAGTCGCTGTTTACTCTGGGCGAATTGTATAGTGGACTGTATCGCAATTCCCAAAACCCGAAGGACGAGGATAAATCCCGGCAATACTATCGGGAGCTGATTGCAGACTACCCCGAGGGTCTTTCCGCGCGGGAGGCCCAAAAACGTCTGGTCGATCCCCAAAACCCGGAAGAACGGACTTCGATCGCCACGGTTCAAAATATCCGGCACTGGGTTTATTCCGATTATACCCGGCTGGTTCTGGACCTGGACCGTGACGTCGCCTACCGGAGGAATCAGCCGGAGGATGGCGAAGTTCTGCGGATCACGCTCAACAAAACGCGTTTATCCCCGGAAGCCAGAAAAGATCTGGCCGATCTGAACGACGGCCTGCTTCAGCGCGTCACCCTGCGACCGTCCGTGGCCGACGGCATCCAAGTGATCATCAACCTTAAAAATCTCAAGGAAACGCCTAAGATCATTCCCTTGAGCAATCCGGAGCGATTGGTGATCGATCTCTTCGGTCCGAATCCAACGGATCATTCGGACCGGCCCGACCCCCCAAACGAATCCTTTACGAAGACATCGAGCGGTCATGGAACCGTCGCCCAAGCCCAGCCGATGGACGTTAAGACGATTGTGATTGATCCCGGTCACGGCGGAAAAGATCCCGGAGCGATTGGGAGAAACGGCCTGACCGAGAAGGATGTTGTCCTGGATATCGGGTTAAGGCTGCGCAGCCTCATTCGGGAGCGTTTGGGTAAGAAGGTCATCATGACACGGGAGGACGACACCTTTATCCCGTTGGACGATCGGACCCTGATCGCCAATTCGAACAAAGCCGATTTGTTTGTCTCAATCCATGTCAACTCGCATCCCCGACGAGGGACCCGCGGCGTGGAAATCTATCACCTTGGACAGTCATCCGATCGGCACGCCATGGCCGTGGCCGCCCGCGAGAACAATGTTTCAATGCAATCGCTGGACAACCTGGATCGGACCGTAAAACAGATTCTGTTCGATCTGGGTCGCGACTATAACATGGAACAGTCCCAGAACCTCGCCTTTTTCACACGCCAGTCCTTCCGGACCACGCTGGAAAACCGATACAACTACACGGTCGTCGATCATGGCGTAAAACGGGCGCCCTTCTACGTCCTGTTGAATTCCAATATGCCCAGCATCCTGGCCGAAGTCTCCTTCATCAGCAACCCGACGGAGGAACAACTCCTCCAAAAGCGCGAATACCGCCAAGCCATCGCCGAATCGCTGTTTCAGGGAATCCGCGCCTATCTGAACACGCTCAAGCCGATTTCGTGATCCATGCCGAATATCAAGCTGGTGGTTGAGTATGACGGTTCACGGTATCACGGCTGGCAGCGTCAACCCCGTCTCCCGACTGTTCAGGGGACCCTGGAGGACGCCATTGCCGTCATCGCCCAAAAACGGGCGACGCTGATCGGAGCCGGCCGGACCGATGCGGGCGTCCACGCTCAGGGCCAGGTGGCCAATTTCAAAATCGATACCCGCCTCACCCCCGAGACCTGGATGCGGGCCCTGAACAGCCTCATTCCCGATGACGTCGTCATCGTCAGCGCACAAAAAGTCTCAAGCCGTTTTCACGCCCGCTTTTCGGCCATCGGGAAAATATACCGCTATAGAATTATAAACCGACGATATGCCCCGGCCATCGGCCGTCAGTACGTTTGGACCGTTTACGAACCTTTAAACATCCGTCACATGAAATCGGCCGCGCGGGCCCTCATCGGCAAACATGACTTTTCTTCGTTTCAGAGGTCCGATCCTTCAAAAGATCGCACAAAGGGGGGAAAACGGACGGCGTTCTGTCATATCCGCCGTCTGGAGCTCGTCAAACGAAATGATAACCTGGTCATCACAATTGAAGCCGATCGATTTTTACAACACATGGTCCGGACGATCGTGGGAACCTTGGTGGAAGTGGGAAGGGGTCGGAGAAGCCCGAGGGAGATGTCCCGCCTGCTTGAAAAAAAAGACCGCCGATTCGGCGGTCGGACGGCCCCCGCACAGGGCCTTTGTCTGGCGCAAGTAAAATATAATGATCTTCTTTAGATATCCTTCATTATCGATCCCCCATTGTTGGCTTCTGGGTCCGCTCGCCCAGGGCTTCTTCCAGGCGTTTCTTTAATTCAAGGATCATTCGTTCCTGCGCTTCCAGCCGCTCCGCGATGGGATCCGGAATGTTCCCGTGGTCCATCTGGACCTCCGGCGCTTCTTCCGTCAGGGTCTTGATGATTTTCCCGGGGACTCCGACAACGGTGGCATGAGCCGGCACGGATCGGAGCACGACCGAGTTGGCCCCGATTTTCACATGATCCCCGATCATGATGGCTCCCAGAACTTTGGCCCCCGCGCCCACCACCACATGGTTCCCCAACGTGGGATGGCGTTTTCCCCGATCCTTCCCGGTTCCGCCGATCGTCACGCCCTGAAACAGCGTTACGTCGTCGCCGATCTCGGCCGTTTCACCGATGACCACGCCCATTCCGTGATCGATGAAAAAGCCGGAGCCGATGCGGGCGGCGGGATGGATCTCAATTCCGGTGAACCAGCGGGCCAGAGTCGCGAGCAACCTCGGAAGCACCGGAATGTTCCACGACCGGAGCCGATGGGCGATCCGGTGGCTCAGAATCGCATGAAACCCGGCATAGGTCAGCAAAACTTCCACGCGGTTGGTGGCGGCCGGATCGCGTTCAAAGACGACCTGAAAATCTCGTCGGATGGTATCCAACATGATTAGACTCGAACGATCGTGCAGACGGCCTGGGCCGCGATGCTTTCACCGCGTCCGATCGAATCCAGTCCCTCGGCCGATTTCGCTTTTATATTCACCGCTCCCTCCTCCACCGTGATCGTCTTGGCAAGCCGGGTCCGCATCTCGTCCAGATACGGCGTCAGTCTCGGCGCCTGCGCGATGACGATCGTATCAATATGGAGAATGGCGAACCCGCCCGCCCGCAATCGGTCGCACACTTTTTCCAGAAGAAGAAGGCTGGAGATGCCCTTGTACTGCGGGTCGGTGTCCGGAAAATGGCGGCCGAGATCTCCCTCCGCGGCGGCCCCCAGCAGAGCATCGGAGATGGCGTGGCAGAGGACGTCGGCATCCGAATGGCCCGCCAGCCCCTTGGAATACGGGATTTCAACCCCTCCGATGATCAGCGGTCGTTTTTCTTGCAACGGATGGATGTCGTATCCGATCCCTGTGCGGATCTGCGGGAATATCATCTCTTCGCTCTTTTGTGTTCGGACCGACGGATCCGAATGATCTTTTCCGCCAGAGCCAGGTCGTCCATCGTAGTTATTTTGATGTTGTCCCAGGTCCCTTCGACCACCTGCACGGGATAACCCAATCGCTCCACGAGACTGGAATCGTCCGTGCTGACGATCCCATCAACATACGCCTTTGAGTAAGCCTCGATCAAGATATTCTTTGGAAATACCTGAGGCGTCTGGGCCAAATACATCCGGGTGCGGTCCGGCGTGCGTTCGACCCTTCCATCCTCATGAACATATTTCGGCGTATCCTTTATCTGCAATGCCGCGATGGCCCCTTGCCCTTTCTCGGAGGCATGAATAACCCTTTTGAGCAATTCGGGAGAAAGAAAGGGACGAACACCGTCATGCACGACCACGCGGACCGCCTCGGCGGAAATCGCGGACAGGGCCCGATAGACCGAATCCTGACGGGTTGCCCCGCCTGAAACGGTCCGGGTCACTTTCTTCAAGCCGTAAGGCTCAAGCAGTTCTTCCCGACATTGTTCCACGTGACCTTGGGGAACGACGAGGCAGACTTCGTGAATCAACGGCGAAGCCTCAAACACCTTCAGGGTATGAACAAGAATGGGAACGCCATCGAGCAACAGAAATTGTTTCGGAGTGGACCGCCCCATCCTTCGGCCGCTGCCGGCCGCCGGAATGACCGCCGCGACCCGGGAGGTCATGCCGCCGTTCCCCCGGAAGGCGGCGTAAAGACCCTATGCGTGTTCCCGTGTGACATGGACCTCTTCTTTCTCTTTCTCGCTCCCCTCGCGAAGCCGTGTGAAAATCATTCGCCCGGCGGTTGTCTGCAGGACGCTGGTCACGACCACGTCGATATTTTTTCCGATCAATCGCTTGGCGTTGTCCACCACAATCATTGTTCCATCGTCCAGATAGGCCACGCCCTGCCCCGCCTCCTTGCCCTCCTTGAGGATGAAGACGCGGAGAACCTCTCCGGGCAACACCACCGGCTTCAACGAGTTGGACAACTCGTTGATATTCAGAACGCGAACCCCTTGGAGCTCCGCCACTTTGTTGAGGTTCAGATCATTGGTAATGATCTTGGCGTCTATTTCCTTGCCGAGCGCCACGAGCTTAGCATCCACGTTACGGATGTGAGGGAAGTCGTTTTCCACGATGCGGACATCGATATCCACCATTTTTTGAATCCGGTGAAGAACATCCAACCCTCGCCTTCCCCGGGCCCGCTTCAGGGAATCCGAGGAGTCCGCAATATGCTGGAGTTCATGAAGAATGAATTGCGGAATGATAAATGTTCCCTCGAGAAATCCGGTTTCGCATAAATCCGCAATCCGTCCTTCAATAATCACACTGGTATCGAGGATCTTGTTACTGGGCTCGCTCGGACCCGTTCGGACCCACGCGCTGGACCTCCGTACTTGCAACTCCCCGCCGATTTTCCTCCCGATCGTAACCCCTAAATAGCCGAAAAGCAGCAGGAGAAACAACTGGACCGGTAGACGAACGGATGAAAAGTCCGGAAGCATAGAATTTGCCGTAAAGCCGATCGCGCCGGCCGCCACAATTCCGATGAGTAATCCCGCCGTCGATCCAAGAACAATGCCCGACGGAACCCGACGAATCGCCTGTTCGATAAGGAGACCCGAAGCCGCTGTCAGAAGCCCTCCCATGATGCCGATAAGATAAAATTCGTTGACTTCCAACCCGCGACCAAAAAGGAATAAGCCGGCCAACCCGCATAAGAATAAAAAGATGATCCGTATGACCATAATGGCCTCCGTTTCAGCCCCGGCCCAAAGAAGGAACAGGGCAGTTGATTTCCCTTAATAATCATAGCATCTCGCCTTAGGTCCGTCAATCGACCCGGGCACCTATCGCCGGCCGGTCAGACCTTTTTCCTCCAGTTGCCTGTGGAGATTCGCCAAGGATGCTTCGGCCGCCTGCCGTCCTCGCTGAAGAAGCTCGCGGCTCCGTCCGAGATCCGTCAGGCCGATTCCGGAAACGTTAACACTTAACAAGAAATCGGCCTTTCGCCCTTCTTCTTCTGCATTTTTCCGAGCCCAAAGCGACGCCATACGGGTCGCGATCTGGATCATGTTGCGGGGCGGACCCTTTTCATCCATCCCCCCGAAATTCACATCCACCGCAATCACGAAATCCGCCGCCAACTCCTCCCGGACAGCCAGGACGGGGATCTGGCTGACGAACCCTCCGTCCACCAGCAGTCGGCCTTCATAGGCCGTCGGTTTAAAAATAACCGGGAGACTGCAGCTCGCCTGAACCGCTTTCACAACAGAGCCTTCTCGAATCACGACTTTCTTTCCCGTGGATATTTCTGTTGCGACAACCGCAAGCGGGATCTCCAGTTGATCAAATGTCAGATTTCCGAGAAATCGATGCATAAACCGCCCGATCCGATCACTGCTGAATAACCCCTGCCGTGAGATCACCGGTTGCGTCACATGCCACCAGTTTAAGCGACTGACCCGCCGGATCATTTCTTCAACCGTGTACCGACCGGACGCATAGAACGCTCCCGCCACGCTTCCCCCGCTGGTTCCGGCTACAACGCGAATCGGTATTCCAGCATTTACCAACACGTCCAACACACCGAGATGGGCAATGCAGCGGGCCGCACCGCCACTCAAAGCAATACCGATTCTGGCCACGATCTATCGGATCCCCTCTTTATATAAAATCACAAAGCGTTTTTGCGCGCACGGTCCATCGATTAAAAGAGTTTTCAAAACAAAAAAATCCTCTTGCGAGGACTTTTTTGCACGCGAACACCGGTCGTGCTTTCAATGAACCACTTAAGGTTTAAGCGCAAAATATGAATTCCTTCCCTGCCGGTTGATCAGAAACAAAACCGTATCCTGCTTTTTTATCCTGGCCGCAATGCGATTATAATCCTTTACCGACTTAACCGGTTGCCGATTCATTTCGACGATCAAATCACCTTCCCGAAGGCCGGCATCCGCGGCGGTGCTGCCCTGATCAATCTGAGTGATGATGACGCCTTTGTCGGATTTAGACAGACCGTAGCGTTGAACCATGTTGGCCGTAAGATCGTGCACCTGCATTCCGGACAAGGCAGTACTGGTCTCTTCATCCGGGGCTGCGGATGATTCCTCCTCCTGTCCGCGAGCGACCTCTTTCGGCTGCTCCGCGATTAGGATGTCCAACTCCTTCTCCTTTTTATCCCGGATGATGCCGACCTTCACCGTTTTTCCAACCGGAGTTTGGGCGACATGGTTGCGGAGTGTTCCGGTATTCTCGACCGGCTTGCCATCGTATGAAATGATGACGTCACCCTGTTGAAGGCCGGCCTTGGCCGCGGGGCTGTTTTCCAGAACATCGGTCACCAACGCGCCATGGGCCTCCGGCAAGGCGAACTGCTTGGCCAATTCCGGGGAAACCTCCTGGATGGAGACGCCCAACCATCCCCGGACCACTTTACCGGTCTTAACCAAGCTATCCATAACGGACTTCGTCATATTGCTGGGAACCGCAAACCCGACTCCCATGTATCCCCCGCTCTGACTAAAAATGGCCGTATTGATCCCGATCAGTTCGCCGCGAACATTGACGAGGGCTCCTCCCGAGTTCCCCGGATTGATGGCGGCATCGGTCTGAATGAAATCTTCGTATTCCGCAATCCCGACGTTTGCCCGTCCGACGGCGCTGACGATCCCCATCGTAACGGTTTGATTCAGGCCGAAGGGATTGCCGATGGCCAGAACGTACTCGCCAACCTGCAGTTTATCGGAATCGCCCCAAGGGATGACGGGCAGGTCCTTGGCATTGATCTTGACGACCGCGATATCGGTTTTCGGATCGGTGCCGACCACCTTGCCCTTGAACTCCCGCTTATCGCCCAAAAGCACCTTGATCTCGTCCGCCTTGGCCACGACGTGGTTATTGGTTACGATCAGGCCGTTGGGATCGACGATCACACCCGATCCCAGACTCTGCTCCCGTTGTTCCCGAGGGACCTCAAACTGTCGAGAGAATTCGTCTCCAAAAAATTGACGGAAGAACGGGTCTTGAAAGAAGGGCGTCATGGGTGTCCCCGAAGGACTCTTAATCACGCGGGTAGTCGAAATATTGACGACGGCCGGCGTTGCGGCCTTGGCCACCGCGACAAAACCCTGATCCGCTGGTGAAGCGGCGATACTCTCCGCCATACGCGGCGGAGATGAAGACGGCGCGGATGAACTGGATAGCCCAAACGGCAACCGACCTTCATTGGCCGAAAGGATCAATCCAACGACAACGCCCAGACTTAAGAAAATGCCGGCCACCAATCCTGTCAGGAAAATTTTATGCCCAATTAATCTCTTTATCATCGCCCTTCTCCTAATAAAGTAATTCGTCCTTGCTTGCATACAAATTATAATAAATCGCAAACGGAAAAGTAAAGTTCTGTTGACAAGCCAAACCGCCATCTCTTATACTAAAACCAAGTAAACGAGCGATAAAGGGAAAGACAATGGACACACACGAGCCAGAAACGCTCAAATTATTGATCCGTGAACTGACTCAATTGATCAATGCCGTGCTGATGCAGAGCCCCGAGCTTCGGTCGGCCATTCAGGGTATTGAGGAAAAGGGATATCAAGTGGATTTGATGCTGGCCTCCTTGACCCGTATCCAAAAGAAGGATGCCGAGAACACGTCGGAGACTTTCAAACCTGGACCGACCGAGACCGATCAGGAGTTCCTCAAGACCCTTCGAATCCGTTGGGACGGCCTATCCAACTCTTAACACATCCACGACTCATCGAAAAAGCGATTGACAACTTCTTCTCCCCTCTGTTATTTTAACCCCCCGTGCCGAGATAGCTCAGTCGGTAGAGCAGAGGCCTGAAAAGCCTTGTGTCGGCAGTTCGATTCTGCCTCTCGGCACCA